>NZ_JBSHDN010000148.1:0-16676 GCF_053616335.1 Nocardiopsis sp. NPDC055824 | reverse complement strand
GCGCCGGACACCGGCGCGGCCCCGGGACCTGTGGGGCGGTCCGGTCAGTCGGCGGGGTCTTCCGCGGCCCGCCGGCCGCCGGCGCGCCGGTCGGGCAGGAACACGCCCAGCGCCCAGTGGACCAGCAGCGCGCTGACGAGCCCGACCAGCCAGCCGTAGTCGGCCAGCGGGGCCAGGACCGGGATCAGGCCGTCGGCGGGGAAGGGGCCCGAGCCCTCGGGGGAGTGCGATCCGCCCACGGCGAGCACTGTGCCGATCCCGAACGCCGCGAGGGCGCGCCAGTTCCACCCGTGCGCGTACCAGTACTCCGAGCCGCGCTCGTACAGCGCGGCCAGGTTCATCCTGGTGCGGCGCAGCAGCCAGTAGTCGGCGAGCAGGATGCCCGCCACCGTGCCGAGGACGCCGCCCACGGTGCCGAGCCAGGTGAAGATGTACACGTTCTCGTTCTCCAGCAGCCTCCACGGGAAGATGAGGACGCTGAGGAAGCACGTGATGACCGCTCCGGTGCGGAAGCTGATCAGCCTCGGCCTCAGGTTGGCCAGGTCGTAGGCGGGGCCGACCAGGTTCGCGGCGATGTTGGTGGACACCGTCGCGAGCAGCACGACGAAGACCGCGAAGAGCAGGCCGAGCCCGCTGCCCATCTGCGCGACGATGTCGATCGGGTTCCACAGCGGCTCGCCGTACACGGAGGCGGTGCCCGCCGTGACCATCACGGCCAGCAGGGAGAACAGCGTCATCGTGGTGGGCAGGCCGAGCGTCTGGCCCACGACCTGGGCCCGCTGCGACGCGGAGAACCGGGTGAAGTCGCTGATGTTCAGGGTCAGGGTCGCCCAGTAGCCGATGACGCCCATGAGGGACGGGAAGAACAGCGCCCAGAAGGACGGGCCCCAGTCCAGGGCCTCACCGGAGTCCAGGGAGAGCATCGGGGCGACGCCGCCCGCCTCGACGGCCATCCACGCCAGCAGGGCCAGGCCTCCGACGACCATCAGCGGCGCGGCCCACACCTGGACGCGGCGCACGCCCTCCATGCCCCACAGGATGATCGCGAGCTGGGCCGCCCAGAACAGGCCGAAGGACAGCCACAGGGTCCACGGGTTGCCGCCGACCTGCGCGGCGCCGGTCCACCCGTCGCCGAGCAGGCGACCGACGAGGACGTACACGCCCTGGCCGCCGACCCATGTCTGGATGCCGTACCAGCCGCACGCTACCGCGCCGCGCAGCAGCGCGGGCAGGTTGGCGCCGCGCAGGCCGAAGGAGGCACGGGCGAACACCGGGAACGGGATGCCGTACTTGGCTCCGGCGTGGCCGGTCAGCACCATCGGCAGCAGCACGACGAGGTTGCCGAGGACGACGGCGAGCATCGCCTGCCGCCAGTCCATGCCGGCCGCGATCAGGCCGCTGGCCAGGGTCCACGCCGGGATGCTGACCGACATGCTCACCCACAGGGCGGTGAAGCTGCCGGTGCCCCAGTCGCGCCGGGAGATCGGGACCGGCTGGAGGTCGGCGTTGACGAAGGGGCTCTCGGGGAGGGCGGAGCCCTCCGCCAGGGACACGCGTCCGTCGGGATGGGTGACGACGGCGGATTCCGGGGACGGCGGGGCTTGGGTCACGGGACACCTGGTTTCGGTGGTGCTGGGTGGGGAGCGGGGTGGGGGAGCGGCGCCGGGTCCACGGGGGCGGAGCCCGGCAGTATGCACGGAAAGTCCGGATTGTGCATAGGCCACCGAATATCCTCGCACGTCACCCGGGGTGCGACGACGTCTCCCCGCGTGCCTCGGGAACCGGGCCCCGCAAGGCGCCGGAACGGCATGCGGGCGCCTGCGCGCGGCCCGGACGGGGTGGCCGGGCCGCGCCCCGGGGACGCCGTCCGCCTCCCCGCGGCCCGCCCGGCCAGGTGCTCCCGGGCCTCAGGAGAGGGCGGGGACCACGTCGCGGCCGTAGGCCTCGACGACCCCGTCCACGTCGTCGTGCATCGCGTAGACCGCGAACTGGTCCACACCGGCGCTCCGCAGCCGTTCGAGCTTGGCGACGTGCTCCTCGACCGGGCCCACCAGGCAGAACCGGTCCACGATCGCGTCCGGGACGAACCGGGTGTCGGGGTTGTCCACCCGGCCGTGGTGGCTGTAGTCGTACCCCTCGCGGGCCCGGATGTAGTCGGTCAGCTCCTGCGGTACGGCGCCGGACTCGCCGTACCGCGCGACCAGGTCGGCGACGTGGTTGCCGACCATCCCGCCGAACCACCGGCACTGCTCGCGCGCGTGCGCCAGCGCCTCCGGGGAGCCGTCGGTCACGTAGGCGGGGGCCGCCACGCACACCTTCACCGACGCGGGGTCGCGCCCGGCGCCGGCCGCGGCCGCCCGCACCGCCGCGACCATCCACTCGGTCAGGTACGGGTCGGCCAGCTGGAGGACGAACCCGTCGGCCCGGCGCCCCGCCAGGTCCAGCGCCTTGGGACCGTAGGCGCCCATCCACACGGGCAGGGAGCCGCCGCGGACCCACGGCAGGCGCATGGGCGTGCCGTCCACCTCCGCCTCCCGGCCCTCGGCCAGGTCCTTGATCGCCCCCATCGCGAGGGAGAGGCGGTCGAGCGTCGCGGGCCTGCGCCCCGCCACCCGCATCGCCGAGTCGCCCCGGCCGATCCCGCACACCGTCCGGTTCCCGAACATGTCGTTCAGGGTGGCGAACAGCGACGCGGTCACCTCCCACGCGCGTGTGCCCGGGTTGGTCACCATCGGTCCCACGACCAGGCGCTCGGTGCGCTCCAGGATGCGGCTGTAGATGACGAACGGCTCCTGCCAGAGCACGACCGAGTCGAAGGTCCACCCGTGGGTGAAGCCGTAGGCCTCGGCGCGCACCATCCGCTCGACCAGCAGGTCGGCGGGCGGGTCGGTCTGGAGGACGAGTCCGAAGTCCATGTCGTGTCCCCTCGGGCGGTCAGATCAGGTACTGGCAGGTGGAGCGGGGCACGTACCGGCCGTGGCCGGCCTCACCCAGGTAGGCGCCGCCGTCCACGACGACGCGGCCGCGCGAGAGGACCGTGCGCGCCCTCCCGGTGACCCGTCTGCCCTCGTACGCCGAGTAGTCCACGTTCATGTGGTGGGTCGCGGCCGACAGGACATGCTCCGCGCGCGGGTCGTAGACGACGATGTCGGCGTCCGCGCCGGGCGAGATCGTGCCCTTGGACGGGTAGAGGCCGAACATGCGGGCCGGGGTGGCGCAGGCGATCTCGATCCACCTGCGCCGGTCGATGCGGCCCTCCACCACCGCCTGGTGCAGCAGGTCCATCCTGTGCTCCACCCCGGGCATGCCGTTGGGGATCTTGGAGAAGTCGCCGACGCCCAGGTCCTTCTGCCCGCTGAAACAGAACGGGCAGTGGTCGGTGGAGACGACGGACAGGTCGTTCGTGCGCAGGGCCCGCCACAGGTGCTCCTGGTGCTCCCGCGGGCGCAGCGGCGTGGAGCACACGTACTTGGCGCCCTCGAAGCCCGGCTCGGCCAGGTTGTCGGTGGACAGGAACAGGTACTGCGGGCAGGTCTCCCCGAACACGTTGAGGCCCATGTCGCGGGCCCGGACCAGTTCCTCCACGGCCTCCCGGGCGGACACGTGCACCACGTACAGGGGCGATCCGGCGACGCGGGCGAGCTGGACGGCGCGGTGGGTGGCCTCCGACTCCAGCAGGGCCTTGCGCACCTCCCCGTGGTGGCGGGGGTCGGTCCTGCCCTCGGCGAGGGCCTGCTCGACCAGCACGTCGATGGCGATGCCGTTCTCGGCGTGCACCATGGTCAGCGCGCCGTTGGACGCGCCGCGCTGCATGGCGCGGAGGATCTGGCCGTCGTCGCTGTAGAACACGCCGGGATAGGCCATGAACAGCTTGAACGAGGTCACGCCCTCGTCCACCAGGGCGTCCGTCTCCCTCAGGGAGGACTCGTCGACGTCGGACAGGATCGCGTGGAAGGCGTAGTCGATCGCACACCTCCCCTCGGCCTTGGCCATCCACTCGTCCACCCCGGCGCGTACGGACCGCCCCCGGCCCTGGACGGCGAAGTCGACGATGGTGGTGGTTCCGCCCCAGGCGGCGGCGCGGGTGCCCGTCTCGAAGGTGTCGGCCGAGTAGGTGCCGCCGAAGGGCATCTCCATGTGGGTGTGGCCGTCGACCCCGCCCGGGACCACGTAGTGGCCGGCGGCGTCGACGGTGCGGGCTCCGCTCTCGGCCCAGGAGCGTGCGGTTTCGCTGCCGCGCAGGGCGAGGGCGGCGATCCGCTCCCCCTCGACGAGGACGTCGGCCTCCACCTCCTCGGAGGCGGTGACGACCAGGCCGCCGCTGATGACGGTGCGTTCCACGGCTCTTCTCCCCCTCTCAGCCCTCGACCAGCGGACCGTAGGCGTCCGGGCGGCGGTCCCGGTAGAACGCCCACTGCTGCCGGACCCGGTCGACCAGGTCGAGGTCGAGGTCGCGGACGACCAGCTCCGGTGAGGTGTCCGAGGCGACATCGCCGACGAACTGCCCGCGCGGGTCGACGAAGTAGCTGGTTCCGTAGAAGTCGTTGTCGCCGTACTCCTCCACGCCCACGCGGTTGATGGCGGCGACGAAGTACGCGTTGGCCACCGCGGCGGCCGGCTGTTCGAGCTTCCACAGGTGGCCGGAGAGGCCGCGGCTGGTCGCGGACGGGTTGTACACCAGCTGCGCCCCGGCCAGGCCGAGCGCCCGCCATCCCTCCGGGAAGTGGCGGTCGTAGCAGATGTAGACCCCGACGCGGCCGACGGCGGTGTCGAACACGGGCCAGCCGAGGTTGCCGGGACGGAAGTAGTACTTCTCCCAGAAGCCCTCGACCTGCGGGATGTGGTGCTTGCGGTACTTGCCGAGGTAGGAGCCGTCCGCGTCGACGACGGCGGCGGTGTTGTAGTAGAAGCCGGGCTTCTCGACCTCGAAGACCGGCAGCACCATCACGGTGCCCAGCTCCCGGGCCAGGGCCGCGAACCGGGTGACGGTGGGGCCGTCGGGGACGGGCTCCGCCCAGCGGTGGTGCTCCGCCTCCTGCACCTGGCAGAAGTAGGGCGCGTTGAACACCTCTTGGAAACCGATGATCCGGGCGCCCTGCGCCGCCGCGTCGCGCGCGTACTCCTCGTGGGCCGCGAGCACGGACTCGGTGTCGCCCGTCCATTCCGTCTGGACGAGCGCGGCGCGGACGTTGTGCGGCATGGTTCCCTCGCTCCTCGGCTGGTGGGCCCGCGTACTCCCTGCTCGCGCCGGTGGTCGTGCGGTGGGCGCGGCGGGCGGTGCGCGTGAGAGTCGCACCTTAGAGAAGAGGGGAACGGGGGGTCAACGTTCGACATCCCCGTTCATGTGATAAGTCGGTGTTTCCGTTTTTCTCATCGTGCACAACAGGGGCGTAATGGCATTTCCGGGTGAAAACAATTCGGAGGAAAACACAGGTTTCGCGCCGTTTTCCCGAGAAAATTCAGAGAACCGCACATGTCTCCGGCGGACACGGCGAGGGGCCGCCGGAAGGGATTCCGACGGCCCCGTTCACGCTCGGCCCCGTACCCGGGGGGAGGGTGCGGGTCAGGGACTGAGCTCGACCTCGATCTCGTCCCCGCCGTACGTCTCCGAGCTCAGCCCGATGTGGGTGATGTCGGCGGCCGCGGGCACGTCGAAGACGATGCTCAGGCTCACCGGGGTGCCGTCGCTGGGCAGCTCGCTCCACATGGAGTCGCCGAGCGTGCCGGTGGCGTCGTAGTCCTCCTCGAACTGCTCGCCGGAGGACGTGTACAGGTGCTGCTCGTCGCGCCAGAACGTGTCGGTGCCGGCGTAGGCCACGTCGAGGTGCACGATGACGTACTCGCCGTCGGCGGTGTAACCGCCGACCTCGTCGGTGACCTCGGTGCCGGTGATCGTGTAGAGGATGCCGTTGTGCTCGACGGTCTCGCCGGTACCGCCGCCGGACTCGCCCGAGCCCTCGCTGGGGCTCTCGGTCGTGACCGTCGTGGAGGTGCCGCCCGACTCGTCCCTGTCGTTGAAGACGAAGGCGATGAGCACCACGAGGATGACGCCGATGACGAACAGGCCGCCGCAGCCCAGGCCGACCCACAGCCACGGGGAGCTCTTCTTCGGCCCCTGCGGGCCGGGGCCGTAGGGGGGCTGGGGGCCGCCGGGGCCGTAGGGCCCGCCCGGTCCGCCGGGGTGGCCGTACGGGCCTCCGCCGGGAGGGCCGTAGGGGTCGCCGCCGGGGGGACCGTACGGGTCGCCGCCGGGAGGGCCGTAGGGTCCGGACGGGTCACCGCCGGGGGGACCGTAGGGGTCACCCCCGGGAGGGCCGTAGGGCCCGGAGGGGTAGCCGTCGGACGGGCCGCCGGGGCCGTAGGGCCCACCCGGCGGGGGAGGGCCCATGGGCGGCTGGCCACCGGTCGGAGGTCCCTGGTACGGGCCGTTCGGGGGAGGAGGCTGACTCATGGAGGTCCTGGCTTTCTGCTGCGGGCGGGTCGGGAGGCGGCCGGGCCGTCTTGCCCGTGCTGAGTGTGACGCCGGCCGGAGGCCGACAGTTCCAGACGCGTTCGACTGCCTACTGTGGGGGCATGGCACGACTTCTCATCGTTCACCACACGGTCTCACCCGCCACCCGGGAGATGTTGGGGGCCGTGCTCGACGGTGCCCGCGACGACGATATCGAAGGGGTGGAGGTGCGGTCGAAGGCGGCACTGTCCGCGACCGTCAGCGACCTGCTCGGGGCCGACGCGCTGGTCCTGGGGACCCCGGCCAACATCGGCTACATGTCCGGTGCGCTCAAGCACTTCTTCGACACGGTGTTCTACCCGGCCCAAGGGGAGACAGAGGGGCTGCCCTACTCCCTCTACGTGCACGGGGACAACGACACCGCCGGAGCCGTCCGCGCGGTGGAGTCCATCGCGAAGGGCATCGGATGGGAGCGCCACCGGCCCCCGGTCACCGTCCACGGCAGCCCCGACGCCGCCGCCCGCGAGGCATGCTGGGAGCTGGGCGCCGTCACCGCCCTCGCCGCCCAGGAGAGGGGCTGACCCGGGGACCGGCCGCGTCCTTCCGCACGAGGGGCCGGGCCGTCCCACGCCCGGACCGGACGTGCGACGGCCGGCGGCCCGACCGGAACGCCGGACGCCCCTCCCGGCTCCTGTCGGAAAAGGGGCGGTAAGTCTGGGTAAGGGGTTGGCCTGCGCGGGGACCGGGGCGGCGTGGCGACCCCGTGGAAGCCCGCCCCCGGGACAGGATGGACCCGGTCGCGGGCCGACGTGCGAACGTCCGGTTCGGCGTCCGCCCCCGCACAGACCCACCGCGTGGCCGCCCACTGGCCCACAGTTCCAGGCCGCGCGGTGTCCACTCCACGGGAGGGCGCGCCGGGGCCGCCCCGGCCCCGCGCCCCCGGGGGGCGGCGCGGCGTCAGTAACCGCGCCAGGCGCCCTGGTGGTAGGCCATCACCCGGGGGTGCATCAGGGTCGACTCCTCGGCGTCGCTCCCGCGCCGGTCCCTCGGGAAGACCTGCGCCGCGTCCAGCAGCGGCTCGTCCAGGAACCGCAGCGGGGGAGCGTCGTCCGGCACGTCCAGCTCGGGCGCCGGCCCCACGGCCGCCAGGTAGAACCCCCAGTTCCCGAAACTCGGCACGTCCACGTTGTACGGGGTGGTCGAGAACCCCGCCTCCTCCAGCGAGCGGTCCACGCTCCAGAAGGCGTCGGGCGCGAAGAACGGCGAACCCGCCTGCACCACCAGGCGGCCGTCGTCGGCGAGGGCGTGCCGCAGGAGCGAGTAGAACTCCACCGAGTACAGCTTGGACGTGGAGGTGTCGTCGCCGTCCGGCAGGTCGGCGACGACCACGTCGAAGCCCTCCCCGTTCTCCCGCAGCCACTGGAAGGCGTCGGTGTTGACCACCTCCACCCTCGGGTCCTCGAACGAGTCCCCGTTCAGCTCCGTGATCACCGGGTCCGTGGACGCCAGCTCGATCACCGCCGGGTCCAGGTCCACCAGCGTCACCGAGGACACGTCGTCGTAGGCCAGGACCTCCCGCAGGGCGAGGCCGTCCCCGCCCCCCAGGACCAGCACGTTTCCGTGCGGGCCGTCCATCGCGGGGTGGATCAGCGACTCGTGGTAGCGGTACTCGTCCAGGGTCGAGAACTGGAGGCTCCCGTTGAGGAACATGCGCACGTCCTCGCCGTCCAGAGAGCGCGTGAGCACGATCTCCTGGTACTCGGAGCGCTCCGCGTGCACGATCGGGTCCCGGTACAGCGCCTGGCGGGCGTCCACCTCGAACCGGTCGGCGTACATGTAGGCCAGGCCGAGCACCGCGATGATGGCGGCCAGGCCGAGGCCCAGCCCCGCGTAGGCGCGCCGGGTCAGCTCCGAGCGGAACAGCCAGAGCACCACCGCGACGCCCACCACCGCGTTCAGCGCCCCCACCACCAGCGCGCCCCGGGGCAGGCCCAGCAGGGGCAGCAGCAGGAACGGGAAGGCCAGCCCGCCGATCAGCCCGCCCACGTAGTCGGCCGCGAACAGGTCCGCGACCGCCTCCGAGGCCTCCTGCCTGCGGATCCTCTGGATCAGCGTCATCAGCAGGGGGATCTCCATGCCGATGAGCAGGCCGATGACGAACGACAGCACCACCAGGGCGGGCTGGTAGGCGGAGAACCAGGCGAAGGCCCCGTACAGCAGGAGCACCGACAGGCCGCCGACCAGGGAGAGCAGGCCCTCGATCACCGCGAACGACACCGCGGGACTGGCCTGGAAGCGCTTGGACAGCAGCGACCCCACGCCCATGGCGAACACCATCACGGACAGCACCACGGAGGCCTGGGTGATGGTGTTTCCCAGCAGGTAGCTGCCGATGGCGACGAGCGCCAGCTCGTACACCAGGCCGCAGGCCGCGCAGATGAACACCGCCAGCAGTACCAGGAACCTGGCGGCCCTGGCGGGGACCGGGAGTCCTGGCCGGGCGCGGGTCGTGTTCTCAGTCAACGCGGATGCCTTCGTGTGGTGGTGGTGCGGGCGGGGCGGTGGCCGGGGTCAGGGGCCCTGCGCTCCCGGGGGCGTCAGGTGAGGGCGGCGGCCACGACGAGCGCGATCGACACGTGCGCGGTGGCGCTCACCCAGGTGGCCGGGTGCGGCTCGTCGTTGCTGATGATCTGGGCGATCTTGGCCGGGATGATGAGGTCGATCAGCAGGAACGACAGGGCCATGACGCCCAGGCCGATCACACCGTAGACCGCGGCCGAGAGCAGGCCGGCGCCCAGGCCCATCTCCGAGTCGCTGGACAGGATCGCCGACGTGACGATGATGGCCGAGCCCAGCGTGTTCGCGGACACGAGCAGCACGGCGTTGCGGTTGCGGTTCTCCCAGATCAGCTGGTGCAGCTTGCCGGGGGTGAGCAGGTCGGTGATCAGGTAGCCCGCCACGAGGATGGCGATACCCACACCGCCGTAGGCGAGGGCTGCGAGGGAGTTGAAGAGGATCTCGTTCATGGTCCTGTCCGTGTAGGGGGTGACGTCGTCGGGTTGTCGGTCGCGGGGCTCCCGGGGGCGCGGGGACTACTTGCCGAAGCTGCTGCCGCCGCCGCGGTAGCTGCTGCCGCTGCCGTTGTCGTTCCGGTAGTTGTTGCTGCCGCTGTTGTAGCTGCTGCTGTTGTCGTTCCGGTAGCCGCCGCCGGTTCCGCCGAAGAAGAAGAAACCGCCGCCACCGCCGGAGCCCGACGAGGACCCCTCGCAGTCGTCGTCGTCATAGCCCTCCACGGCGACGACGTCGTCGTCGGGGCAGTAGTTGTTGCTGTTGTTGTTGCAGGCGCTCAGCAGGATGAGGATCAGGAGGATGACGCCGACGACGACGACCACCGTGATGATCTTGTTCCTGTTCTCGTGGGTTTCCTCGTGTGCGTTCATGGTGCGGATCTCTCCGGACTGGGGGGAGTGGTCATCGTCGAGGTGGTCGTCACCAGTTCGCCTGTCTGCGGATAGGCGTGCCAGGTGCGCCAGCCGAGGGGAGAACCGCCGAGAGGGGTCAGGTGCAGGGCGGTGATCGCCAGGGGGTCGCCGGGGAAGGCGACGAGGAGTCCGCCGGGGGAATCGGCCACCTCGCGGTGGAGCCGTTCCACGCGGTCGGCCAGTTCGTCGCGCGCGAGGGACTCCACGAGGGAGTTGAAACGGTAGCCGCCCCGGTCCGGGCGTTCCGCGCGTCCGGGGAGCCCGCCCGGCAGGCCGGGCAGGCAGGCGACCGTCTCCACCAGGGCTCCTCCGCCGGAATCCGGCGCGACGACGACCTGGTGCGAGGCCCCCAGCACGCGCAGTTCGACCCGGGCGCCCGCCACCCGGAGGGAGCGGGAGGCCAGCGGCTCGGTCGGCGGATGCCCCAGGGTCCAGACCAGGTCGTCCGCGCCGGTGTCGACGAAGGGGGCGCTGATGCTCGCGCGCACGTGCGGATCAGCTCCCGGGGTAGATGGTGAACGTGCCGGGGGCGACCTTGGTGCCGGTGCTGGCCTCCCAGCCGCCGTGGTCGAACCGCTCGAACGACAGGAGCCTGCCGTCCGAGGACTCGTAGTCGGCGTAGTCGAGGCCGCCCTGCGCCTTGAGGCCTGTGGTGCCCTCGGAGCGGTAGGAGCCGCTGCCCTTCTCCTGGAGGCGGTAGGTGACGCCCTCCAGTTCGATGGTCTTGCTGTGCGGGGTCAGATCCAGGTCCGGGCGTCCGGACCACAGGGCGAGCTCCACGTCCGGATCCTCCTCGACCGAGAGCCAGCGCTTGCCGCCCTCGACCTCCAGGAAGTGCTCGGACCAGACGTAGCCGCCCTCGGACAGGCGCAGGGTGCCGCGGATCCACGTCCGCTCGGCGCCCCAGTCGATCATGTCGCCGGCCTTGATGGAGCGGGGGTCCCCGGCGGCGCTGTCGCCCTGGTCGGCGAAGGGGTCCCGGGGCGCCGCGGGCGGCGGGGGCGCCGCCTGCCGCTGTTTGGAGCGCTGGAGGTAGATCAGGACGCCGGCCACGGCGGCGACGATGAGGAGGATGAACAGCAGAACGAGTTCGACGGACAAGGTTCCTCGTTTCGCGGTGGAGCGGGGTGCGGGGGCGGGTTGTCGGTTGTGCCCCGGCCGCGTCGTTCCCCGGGCGGGGCAATCCTACTGACGGGTCGGACGCCGCACAGGGGGCGCCGGTTCCTTCCGAGACCGGATCGCGACAGGTCACGACGGTGCGTGGTCGGTCCGGGACGGCGCCGGCCGCCCGCGGGGCGGGCCGCCGGGACCGGACGGCCCGTCAGGCGCGGGGGTCGCCGGTCTCCGCGGGGAGCGAGTCGTCCCCGCCCCACCGGCTCCAGGATCCCGGGTACAGGCGGGCGCCGGCGTACCCCGCGTGTTCGAGGGCCAGCAGGTCGTGGCACGCGGTGACCCCCGAACCGCAGTACGCGGTGATAGTCCTGGCGGAGTCGGCGCCCAGGGAGGCGAAGCGCTCGCGCAGGACCTCCGGTGCGGCGAGGAGGCCGTCGCCGTCCAGGTTCGCCGTCCACTCGGCGCTGCGGGCGCCCGGTACGTGCCCGGGGCGGGCGTCCACCGGCGCGGGCCGCTCGCCGGTGAAGCGGGCGTAGGCGCGGGCGTCGACGAGCAGGTCGCCGGGTTCACCGGTCTCCGCCAGGACGGTGTCGGTGTCCACCACCAGTTCGGAGGGCCAGGGCCGCGCCGTCCGGTGCACGGGCAAAGGTACGGTCTCCCCCTCCTCCAGGCCGCCGGTCCACGTCCGCATGCCTCCGTCGAGGAACGCGGCAGGGGTTCCCAGGGCGCGGAGCATCCACACCAGGCGGGCGGCCACGGAACCCCCGGCGTCGTCGTAGGCGACCACCCGGGCGGAGTCCCCGACGCCGAGGCGGCCCAGCGCCTCGGCGAAGTCCTCGGGCGAGGGCAGCGGGTGGCGGCCGACCCCGGGGCCAGCCGGGGCGGCGAGGTCGGTGTCCACGTCGGCGAAGACGGCGCCGGGCAGGTGCCCGGCGCGGTAGGCGTCACGGCCGGAACGGCCGTCGAGGTACCAGCGGGAGTCGACGAGGACCACCTGGTCGCGGTGCTCGCGGAGCCAGTCGGCCGACACGGCCACCGGGAGGGACGAGGGTTCTGACATGGGCGACAGCCTAACCGGCCGCCGCCCGCCGCACACGGAACCGGGTCCCCGTCCCGGGGGCGGGACCGGCCCGGTCAGTCCCGGTCCATGCGGTGCACCCGCAGGATCCACCACAGCCCCAGGGCCGGCAGCACGAGCGGGATGAACAGGTAGCCGCTGCCGAAGCCGGACCACACGGTGTCCTCGGGGAAGACGGACGGCCAGAACACGCTCGCCGTCCCCACCACGAGGACGCCCGCCATCTCGACGGCGCACGAGACCAGGGCGACCCGGCGCGAGGTCCGCCCCGCACGGGCCAGGCCCACCGCCGCCACCAGGTAGACGATCCCGGCGAACAGCGACAGCGCGTAGGCCGCGGGCGCCTCGTCGAACCGCGTGGCCAGCTGGTAGCTCCCGCGGGCGGTCGCGGCCAGCGCGAACACCCCGTACACGGCGACGAGGAGCCGGCCGGGGCCGGTGCGCAGGGTCTTGGCCGCGGTGGGCGCGGACGTCTCAGGCAACGGGGCTCCAGAGCTGTTCCAGGCGGACGAACAGGACGGGCAGGATCAGGCACGCGAAGGCGATCACCGCGGGGCCCCACTTGCTCCGCTCCATGAAGCCCCACACGGCGCACGCGGGCGGCAGCAGCGCCACCGTCGCCAGGTAGGACACGTACATCGCCGTCTCGGCGGGGCGGTCGCCGCCGACCATGGCGGCCACGGAGGCGCCCACCTGTCCGAGCACGAGCAGCCACAGGACGCCCATGCCGACCAGGTGGGGGACCACCATCGGCCGGTCGCGGAAGGTCGAGACGAGGCACCAGCCGGCCATCGCCAGCGACACCATCTGAATCGTCATGGTCAGCCAGTCGACCACGCCGCCTCCGCTCGCACTCCGCCGCGTCCGCCCATGTCAGCGGTCCGCACACCACACTTGTCTACGACACAGCGTAGTACTCCGGTCGGCCCCCGTGCCAACCGGGGAGCCCGAACGGGCGGGGACGCCGTGCCGGTCGGCACGACGCCCCCGCCCCGGGCGCCGATCGCTGACCACATCCGGCCGTCTCCCGCGCAACAGGCGCCCCGTGGTCGGTCCGGGGGCTACGGTTCTCCCAACAGCCGCGCACTCCCGCTCAGGGCTCGGTACCCCCGCGGCCCCCGCTCGCCGCTCTGCCCCCACAGACTCGGAGCTCCCCCATGTCCTACGGACCCTATGGACAGTCCGTCCCCCCGCCCCAGCCCCCGAAGCAGGGGATGTCCACCGGAGCGAAGATCGGCCTCGGCTGCGGCGGCTGCGCCGGCGTCCTGCTGATCCTCCTCCTCATGGCCGGCTGCGTCGCCGCCGTCACCTCGGACACCGAGGCAGACGCCCCGCCGCCCGCCGTGAGCGCCACCACCGAGGAGGCCGACGAGGCCTCGGAGGCGGAACCCGCCGAGGAGGAGCCCGCCGAGGAGACCGGCGTGACGATGACGGCCACCCACGCCGGCACCGTCGGCGACACCATCGACAGCACGACCTACACCGCGATCGACGTCGAGGTCGTCAACGACTCGGACGAGCCCGTCGACGTGAACCCGATCAACTTCACGGCCGTCCTCTCCGACGGCACCGTCGTGAGCGACTGGGCCGACACGATCTTCGACCCCATCGACCCCATCGACGCCGTCACCCTCCAGCCCGGCCAGCGGGCCTCCGGGCAGATCGCCCTCGTCGGCGAGGTCGACGTGGCCACCGTCGAGATGGGGGACATCCTCGGCCTGGGCGACCCGGTCGTCGCCGAGGTCGGGTAGGACCCGTACGGGCCCCTGCCGCGCACGCGACCGGGGCCCGTACGCCTCCGACCGGGGCGACCGCCCCCGCCCGAACGGGCGGGGACGCCAGGTCCGCAGCCCGGGCGCTCCCGCGCCGGCACGGTCAGGCCCGGGCCCCCGGCACGAAGCGCGCCCTGACGGAGCGGACCCCGACGCCCACGTACCCGCCCCGGAACCGGGGGTCGGCGGCCGCGGCCACGACCCCGGAGGCGTCCAGGCGGCTGACGCCCACGTGCGTGGGGGAGACCTCGATGCGCAGAGGCACGTACACCGGGTCCGTCGCGGACACGGGCACGGCCGGACCCGTCGCTGTCGCGATGCGGACCCCGGCGCCGTCGGCCGCCGCGTAGAGGTCGAGCGTCCCGTTCGGCCGCAGCAGGACGTTGTAGCAGTCGACGCGGCCGTGGTCGTCGTCGTGGTAGCCCACGTCCGACCCCATGCAGAACTGGACCTGCGCGGACCGGGTGGCGCTCGTCGCCTCCAGGAGGGCGACCCGCACGTCCCACGTCCACGACTCCGGCGGCGCCTCGTGGCTGAGCGAGCCGAGCACGGCAGCGGTGTAGTTCCCCGGCACCCCCGCCTCCATCCGCGCGGGCGCCAGCTCCAGGGCCGAGCCGGTGAGCACGCCCGTGACCGGGTTCACCGGTGAGGGCAGGTGGCCGTGCGGCCAGGTGCCCAGGGCGTACAGGTCCGGGCCCGGCGCGCGTCCGGCCAGGTAGAGGGGGTCGTCGGTGACGATCCCGGCCGCACCGGCCGCGAGCGCGGCGTCCCGCTCGCTGCGCCGGTTGATCGTGTAGACGAGGGGGCGCAGCCCGGCGTCGGCCGCCGCCGCGATGCGTTCGGGCGGGGCGTCCTTGCGCATCCCGTAGTAGTCGAAGCCCTGGTCGGCGAGCTCGCGGGGGTTGCTGCCGCCGGCGGTCTCGATGTACCCGGCCGGGAGCCCGGCGGCGACGGCGCGCAGCCCGGGACGCCGCTGGAACGACTGGACGATCACCGAGCCGGCCAGGTCCCAGCGGAACACGTGGTCCACGATGGCGTCGCCGACGGCGTCGAGCAGGGCCCCGGTCGGGGCGGGCGGGTACTTGGCCTCGATCAGCCAGGCGACCGGGGCACGGGCGAAGCGGGCGAACACCTCGTTGAGGGTGACGGTGGGCACGTCCGGCCACCCGGTCAGCCCGAGCCGGGACGCCGATCGGACGGGCCACCTCTTCACCGCCGTGGCGGTCAGCCCGGCCACGGGCAGGGCGACGCCGTGCGTCCGGCGCAGGGTCGTGTCGTGGCACAGGACCAGCGACCCGTCGGCGGCGAGGTGGACGTCGACCTCGATCAGGTCCGACCCGGCGTCGATCGCCGCCGCCACGGCCTCCAGGGTGTTCTCGGGGGCGGTCGACCGGGCGCCGCGGTGGGCGACGGCCAGCGGCCAGGACAGGTGGTCGATCAGCACGGGCGTCTCCTCAGGGGGTGGGGGCCGCGAACAACCTACGACGCGCGCCCCCGCGGCGGGGCGGCGGGGCGGCGGGGCGCACGGGCGGGGCGCCTTCCCCGCAGCCCACGACGCCCGCGGCGCGACCGGCCCGCGGCGCGACCGGCCGCCGGGCACGGCGGACCGCGGAGCGGACCCGGGGCCGGACCGGCGGGCCCCAGGAGCGGGGCGCGGCAGTGGAGAACCTCACAGGGGCGGGCGGCATCGAACACCGTGCCGCACCGTGTCCGCCACCGGGGTCCGGCCGGATACGTCCGGGGCGCCGGGGCTCCCGCCCGCGTCCGTGTCCGGAACCGGACGGGCCGGGCAGGGGAGCAGCGCGAACGCGATGCGGTCATGTCGGATATTGTCCTCGCAGCCGCACGTGTTCACCCGACGGTGCACGGTGTAGGCGGCGCTTCCCCTTCCACCGCATCGTGCACGAGAGCCGGAGTACCCCCGTGTCCTATCCCCAGTACCCCTCGGGCCCTCAGCAGCCGCCCTACGGCGGCCAGCCTCCCTACGGAGGCCCCACCGGCGGCCAACCTCCCTACGGAGGCCCCACCGGGGGTCAGCCCCCCTACGGCGGGCCCCCCGGCGGTCAGCCGCCCTACGGTGGCCAGCCGCCCTACGACATGCCCCCCGGCGGCCAGCCCCCCTACGGCGAGCCGCCCAAGAAGGGCATGTCCACCGGCGCCAAGGTCGGCATCGGGGTCGGCGGCTGTCTCGGCGTGGTGATCATCGCCATCGTGCTCATGGTCATCGTCGCCTCCCTGTCGGGGGGCGACGAACCGGTCACGCAGCCCACCACGTCCTCCTCCCCGGAGGAGTCGGCGGGCGAGACCGAGTCCCAGCCGACCGAGGAGGAGGCTCCCGTCGAGCAGGGCGGCATCACCGCCAGCGCCACGCAGAGCGGCACCGCCGGCGACGTCATCGACGACACCACCTACACCGTGGTGGACGTCGAGATCACCAACGACTCGTCCGAGGCCCTGGACGTCAACCCGATCTACTTCACCTTCGTGCTGGACGACGGCACGGAGCGCTCCGACTGGGCCGAGACGATCTTCGCCGACATCACCCAGATGGAAGCCGTGTCCGTCGCTCCCGGGGACAGCATCTCCGGGCAGCTCGCCACGGTGGGCGAGGTGACCGTCACCGAGCTCCGGTTCGACCCGAGCTTCGGGATGGAGGAGCCGATCGTCATCCCGGTCGGCTGACCCGACCGGACGAACGGCGGAACGCCCCGGCCGCGCCCGGCGGCTCATCAACCGCCTCCTCGTCGAGATCGCATGCCGCCAGCAGCTCCTCGCCATGG
>NZ_JBSHDN010000147.1:0-16709 GCF_053616335.1 Nocardiopsis sp. NPDC055824 | reverse complement strand
GAACCGGCCGGGGCGCCCGCGTGTCCGGCCCCGGTCCCGCCCCGGGCAGCGGCGCCCCCTCCTGCCAGAATGGCCGCCATGGCGAACATCCACGACACCATCGGCCCCCGGCTGGCCCGGTTCCTCCTCGACCAGCCGGTGTTCTTCGTCGGCACGGCGCCCCTGGGCGCGGAGGGCCACGTCAACGTCTCCCCCAAGGGCATGGACGGCACCTTCGCCGTGCTCGGCGAGCACCGGGTGGCCTACCTCGACTACACGGGGTCGGGTACCGAGACCATCGCCCACCTGCGGGAGAACGGCCGCATCGTGCTGATGTTCTGTGCCTTCGACGGACCGCCGAACATCGTCCGCCTCCACGGCCGGGGGCGTGCCGTCCTGCCCGCCGAGGCCGGGTTCGAGGAGCTTCGCTCCCATTTCCCCAAGGAGCGCACCCTCGGGCAGCGGGCGATCATCGTGGTCGACGTCCACCGCGTCTCCGACTCGTGCGGCTTCTCCGTCCCCCTGATGGACGTGCGCGGCGACCGCGACCTGCTGGACCGCCACCACGAACGCCGCGATCCCTCCTACTTCACCGACTACTGGCGGACACGCAACGCCACCAGTATCGACGGCCTGTCCGGCGTGCCCGAGCCGTCCGGTCCGGATGCGGGGACCCCCGGGGACGCCCGCACACGCGCCTGAGGGGGCGCCGGACACGGGAGCGCGGGCACGGCGGGGTCCGGGCACCGCGCGCGGACCCTTCCCCGCGCCCCGGCCGCGTGGCTCAGTCGGCGTCCCCGGCCCCGCCGAGCGGGAGCAGGCGCACGGCGGTCTCCGTCCCGTCCCCGTGCAGGATGTGGCGCATGCCCGAGTGGTCGGGGAAGAGGCCCTCCGGGGTGTGCGCCAGCAGCTGGAGGTGGGCCATGGCGTACTTGGGCGTCGAGTTCCGGCCCGGGAGCCGGATGGACAGCTCCTCACGGGCCTCGAAGTCCTGCACCTCGACCTCCCCGGCCAGGGCCGCCAGCGCCTCGGCCCCCGCGGTGACCGGGACCTTGGCCACCCAGTGCGGGCCCTCCGGGGTGAGTGCCCTCTCCCTCTGCTCGGCGGTCTCCCCGGACCAGGTGAACCAGGGGGCGCCCGTGACGGCGGCGCCGTGTTCGGCGGCCAGGGCGCCGAGCTCCGCCACCGTGGCCGTGACGGCTCCGGTGACCGCGTCCCAGTCGTACTGGTCGGGTCGGCCCGCTCGCCGCTCCACGGCGACCGGGGGAACGGTCCTCGACAGGACCGTCGTCCCCGGCGCCTCCCCGCGCCGGACCGCGGGCGGGGCGGTGAGGAGTGCGCGGGCGGTGGCGATCGCCTCGTCCTCGGCCCGGCGCCGGCGGTGCAGGGCCCCGGTGTGCTCCTCCAGCAGTGCGGCGGCGGTGTCGGGGGCCTCCAGGGCGCGGCGGACGTCCTTGACGCTCATACCGGCGCCGCGCAGCGCCGTGACCAGCACGGCGGTCGCGACCTGCTCGATGGAGTAGTAGCGGTACCCGGTCTCCCCGTCGACCTCGGCGGGGACCAGCAGCCCCTCGGAGTGGTAGAAGCGCAGCGTCTGCGGGGACAGGTCGCTCATCTCGCTGAATTCCTTGATGGACAGGCTCATGCCGCCAGTCTCGGGGTTGCGGTAACCGCAAGGTCAAGCCCGCGGCCGCGAGTCCTCCCGCCGCCCGGGAGCCCGGGCCCTCACACCGCGTGGGGGGCGGCGCCTGTCACGCCGGCCGCGGAGGGGCGCTCCCCCGCCACGCGGGGCGGCCTCCCCGGCGGCCGGGCGCGGGGCGGTCGCGACCCCGTCGCCGCGCTCCCGGGGCCGCCTTCCCTCACGCCCCCGAGTGCACCGCGGGCCGGGCCCGGGAGAGCTCGCGGACGGTCGCCATGTCGTCGAAGGGGAGCATTTCGCCGCCGACGATCTGGTACGGCTCGCTGCCCTTGCCGGCGAGCAGGACGACGTCCCCCGGACCGGCCGAGGCCAGGGCGGCGGAGATGGCCGCACGGCGGTCCCCGTCCCGTTCGTACGGGGTGCCCGTCCCCGTGAGTCCCGGGGCGACCTGGTCCATGATCGCCTCAGGGTCCTCCCACCTCGGGTTGTCCGATGTCAGGAAGCACAGGTCGGAATGGGTTCCCGCGATCTCCCCCATCCGCGCGCGCTTGGTCGTGTCGCGGTCGCCCCCGCAGCCGAAGACGGTGAGGACCCGCCCCCGGGCGAACCCGCGGATCGTCCGGAGGACCTTGTCCAGCGAGTCCGGCGAGTGGGCGTAGTCGACGACCACGGACACCCCGTGCGGGGCCTCGAAGCGCTCGAACCGGCCCGGGATCTGCGGCATGCGTTCGAGCGCGTCCACGAGGGCGCCCAGTTCGTGGCCGAACCAGTGGCAGGCGGCCAGGGCCGCGAGCGCGTTGGACACCGAGAAGCGGCCCGGCACCGGGATGGCCGCCGGGTACCTGCGGCCGCCGTGGTGCAGGACGAAGCGCGTCCCCGAGGCGTCGACCTCCAGGTCCGTCGCCCGGTAGTCGGCCTCCGCGTCGATGGCGTAGGTCGTCACCGCGCCGGGCATCATGGCGGGGATCGCCGCACCGACCGGGTCGTCGGCGTTGACCACGGCGTGGCGGCACATGCCCTGGAACAGGCGCAGTTTGGCGTCGCGGTAGTCGTCCATGGTGCCGTGGTCGTCCAGGTGGTCCTGGGTCAGGTTGGTGAAGATCCCGACGTCCACGAAGGAGCCCTCCACGCGGTGGTGGAGCAGGCCCATCGACGTGGCCTCCAGCACCACGCTGAGGGTCCCCCTGTCGCGCATGCGCCCCAGGATGTACTGGAGGTCGGGGGCCTCGGGGGTGCTCAGCACCGAACGCGGCATCGGGACGGGGTCTCCGCCGGTGCGGCTGCCGGAGGTGCCGATGACACCGACCCTGGCTCCCTTGGAGATGCGCAGCAGCGACTCGTACATGGACGACACCGAGGTCTTGCCGTTGGTCCCGGTGACCGCCACCACATCCATCCCCCGGCCCGGGTGACCGTGGTAGCGGGCGGAGACGAGGGCCGCGGCGACACGGGCGTCGGCCACCTCGACCACGCAGGCGCCCTGGGGCGCGAACCGGGACGAGGGGTCCGGCGGCCCGGTCTCGACGAGGACGGCCGCCGCGCCCCGGGCGAGGGCGGACGCGACGCCTCCGGCCCCGCCCCCCTCGTGTCCGGGCACGGCGACGAACAGGGATCCCGGGGACGCCCTGTGGGCGTCCAGGCACGGGCCGGCGGTGATCCGGATGTCCGGGTCGCCGTGCAGGATCCGGTGGTCATGGCCTTCGAGCAGCTCGCTCAGCTTCACGAGGGGTTCCCTTCGAGCATGGCGCGCGCCGTTCGCACGGGCGGCACCGGTGGGCGCGGCCGACGGGATGCCGTGGGCCGGCGGAGCAGGGAGCGGTGGTGCGGTGTGGCGGGCCCGGTGAGGGGCGGGCGCGGCTCCCGGTCAGGGGGCGGCGCACCGTGTGGGTGGGGGCGTGGCGCACCGTGGCGCACGGGGGCCACGGGGACGACGCGGTGGAGAGGCGGCCGGAACCGCGGGTGGAGGTCGCTAGCCGTGGCCGTGGAGAGCCCGGAGCCCGGTACGGGGGGCCTCGGGCACGGCGCAGGTCGAGCCGGTGACGGCGGAGGGGGCACGGCACGGGGCGGCGAGGGGAGAACCCTGTCCACACGCGCGAGTACCGGCCATGCTCCGAGTGTACGCGCCCGGTCGCGGACCGCGGCGGGCGGAGCGCCGGTACGGGGGCGTGGGGCGGGGGCGCCCGTACACGGGGCGGGCGCGGTGCCGGGCCTCACCCCCGCTCGGCCTCCGACTCCTCCGCCCCGGCGTCCGGCACCTGCGGTTCGGCCCCTCCGACGAGGCGCGGGTCACGGGCGGACCCGCCCGGTTCGCGCCCGGCGGCCCGGGGCGGGCCCTCCCGCGGGAGCTCCTCCGGGCCCGCCGCCTCCCGGGCGATCCGGACCGCCGTCGCCGCGGCGCCGTGGCCCATGGTGTGGCCGAACCTGGCGATCTCCGGGGGCGCCACGTTGAACGGGCGCATCATGCCCATGTCCTCGTGTTCGAGCAGGTGGCAGTGGTACATGTACCGGCCCGTCCCTCCCGTGAACCGGCCCATCACGCTCACCATCGTCCCCGGCCCGACCCGGATCACGTCCTTCCACCCCTCCTCGTCCGGGTTGACCACGCCCGCTCCCGCGAAGGCGAGGGGGTGCCGGGTGGTCTCGCTCACCCGGTCGAAGCCCGAGACGTCGTAGGTGTCGCGGCGCAGCGCCTGGAACCTGGTGAGGTGGATGTGCATCGGGTGCATGGGACCCCCGAGGTTGAGGAAGCTCCACATCTCCCACCCGTCGAGCGGGACCACGAAGTTGATCGTGTCCATGAAGGTCGAGGCGGCCTTGCGGTAGGTGCGCAGGCGTCCCGAGTGGTCGCGGATCCGGATGTGGCCCCCCTCGGGGTGCGCCGCGTGGCCGTCGTCCGCGTGCGCCGGGTGCGCCCCCGCCGCGTGCGGGGAGTGGTCACCGGGCGCCGCCACGTGCTCCAGCTCCAGGAACTTGGGGTGCGCGAACGCGTCCGGCTGCGTGATCAGCACCATCCGGTGGCCGTGGTGGGGGTGGTCCTCGTGCCTCACCCTCACGTAGCCGGCCTTGAGCGCGGGGTCGGCCGGAGGCGTGAAGGAGTCCGTGGCCTCGGTCGCCGAGACCCGGAACTGCATGACGGCGGGGAAGAGCTCGCCGCGGGTCGGCCTTCCCTCGTCGTCGACCATCACCAGCCGCAGCCGGGACGCCTTCCCCGCCTCCGTCCCGAACTTCTTGAAGTCCACGAGGAGGTCGGCCCGCTCGGCCGGGGAGATGGTCAGCCGCCCCCGGAGGTCGATGGGCCTGCCCAGCCGCCCGCTGTCCGTGCCGACCTGGAGCACCGCCCCGCGGACCTCCTCCGGTGTCGGCGCGGTCAGGTTGCCGCCGCCGTCCTCCTTGAACAGGCCCAGCGTGTAGGTGCGGGCGTTGGCCCCGTTGAGGACCCGGAAGCGGTACCAGCGCCGCTCCACCTCCAGGTACGGCCAGATCCTCCCGTTGACCGTCTGGTAGGGCCCGGTGAAGGGGAGCGTGGACGGCCAGGTGGTGGGGTCGTCCGGATCCACGCCGTCGCTGCCCGTACCGGTCGCCGGACCGTCCGCCAGGGCGACCACCTTGTGCAGGAGCTGCGCGGTGGGCGGGCTCCCCGGCCTGCCGTCCGTGGTCTCCAGGTTGCGGTCGCCGAGGACGAGCGGGACCTCGTGGACCGTGCCGCCGTCCGCGCCGCTGGTGGGGGTGAGCGCCTCGTCGTCCTCGTCCCGCAGGATGTAGGCCCCGAACAGCCCGGCGAAGACGTTCCAGCGGGTGATCCCCATCGCGTGGTCGTGGTACCAGAGCAGGGTGCCGGGCTGGTCGTTGGCGTACTCCGAGAGCTGGGCGCGTCCCGTGTAGACGGCGTCGTCCGTCCATCCGTCGCTGCCCCCGTCGGTGTAGCCGCCGTGCTGGTGGGTGACGCTCCACGGACGGATCGCCTCGACGGCGGTCGCGATCGCGGCGCCCTCGCTGCCCGGCCGGGAGGGGGTGCCGGGCGGTCTCGGCGGCACCCAGACGTGGCGTACGGGGTACTTCTCGCCGGTCGTGATCGCGTTCTCCCAGATCACACGGATACGCGTGCCCCTGGCCACGTCGAAGGTCGGCCCGGGGACCGTCCCGTCGTAGGCGAACGCCTCGGTGGCGGGCTCGCCCCGCACGTCCAGCTCCGAGTGCAGGCTCACCTTCGTCCGCTTCAGCCTCACCGTCACCTGGGCCACCCCGTCGGGGCCCTTCTCGGACAGGTCGGCCTCGGCCGGGACGGGCAGGGCGTCCTTGAAGGGGGTCAGTCCGAGTTGCTTGGGCAGGTCGGCCATGGTCATCCTCCGTGTGGTCGGAACGGCTCGCGCGGGCGGTCCCCCTCCCGCGCCGGTGCCGGGCGCGCCGGTACGGGGCGCGCCGGTACGGGGCCCGGCCTCCGGCGGACCGCCGGCCGGGTCCCCCTCCCGCGCCGGTGTCGGGGGAGTGCGGCGCCGCGGCCCGCCCGGGGCGGGAGCGGCAGGCGGCCGCGGGCGCGGCCTAGGCGAGGACCTGAGGGCAGGTCAGACCGTGTTCGGGCACCTTCCCGCTGATCAGGTACTCGTCCAGGGGGTCGTCCACGCAGGCGCTCTTGCCCCTGCCGTACACGGTGTGGCCGCCGCCCTCGTAGGTGACCAGGACGGAGGTCGTCAGCCGGGCGTGCATGCGCTGCGCCCACCGGTAGGGGGTCGCGGGGTCCCCCGCGTTGCCGACGAGCACGATCGGCGGGGCGGCGGACGCCGTGAACTCCTGGGCGCCGGTCTCCGCGAGGGGCCACCGCGCGCACGAGGCCGTCGCCCACACGGGCGCGCCGCCGAACAGCGGGGCGCGCAGCTCGGCCGCCTCCACGGCCTCCCGGTAGGCGCTCAGGTCCTCCGGGTCGTCCCGGTCCGCGCACATGACGGCCGTGTAGGCGTCCGCGTCCTCGCCCGCCTCCTCGCCGAAGGCGCGGTCGTACATGTACTCCAGGTACCGCCGGTAGGTCTCGGACCCGGTGTCCCCCTCGGCCAGGTCCGTGAAGAACCCGGCCAGGTAGTCCCAGGTCCACTCGTCGTAGAGCTGCGTGGCGACCATCTCCGCCAGCATCTCGCCGGTGACGGTCCGCCCCCGCACGGTCGGCCGGTCCCGGTCGAACCGCTCCAGGAGGGCCGGCGTCTCCTTCACCGCGGCCCGGCCCGACGTGAACGGGCAGCCCTCCACGGTCCGGGCGCAGTGCTCGGCGACCATCTCCCAGGAGTCCTGGAAGGCCTCCTGGACCTCCACCGCGAGCCGGGCGTTGGAGGGCGCCGTGTCCACGACCCCGTCCAGGACCAGCGCCCTCGTCCGGTCGGGGAACATGTCGGCGTACAGGGCCCCGACGTGGGTGCCGTACGAGTAGCCGACGTACGTCAGCCCCTCGTCCCCGAGGGCGTCGCGGAGGACGTCGAGGTCGCGCACCACGTTGACGGTGCCCATGCGCGACAGGAACTCCCCGCCGACGGCCTCGGCGCAGCTGCGCCCGTAGGCCTCGGCGGCCTCGCCCAGCCCGCGCAGGTCGGCGGCGGTCTTCGCCGCGGGGTCCCCGGGGGCCACGCGTTCCAGCTCCCGCTCCCACGCCCGCGACCCGTCGCAGTCCAGGCCCCCGCTCCGCCCGACCCCGCGGGGGTCGAACCCCACCAGGTCGAAGGAGGCCTGCACCCGCTCCCCCAGGAAGGGGTTGCGCATGCCGTCCACCGTCGAGACCCCCGGCCCCCCGAAGTCGACCACCAGCGATCCCCTGCGCTCCGACTCCGGGCCGTGCGCGGGCCTCCGGGCCAGCGCGATCCCGACCGTCTCCCCGTCGGGGCTGCCGTAGTCGACCGGGACCGTGAGGGTGCCGCA
Source organism: Nocardiopsis sp. NPDC055824 (assembly GCF_053616335.1). NCBI lineage: Bacteria > Bacillati > Actinomycetota > Actinomycetes > Streptosporangiales > Nocardiopsidaceae > Nocardiopsis > Nocardiopsis sp. NPDC055824. Next base: position 9,193 of record NZ_JBSHDN010000147.1, on the reverse strand, counting down.
CTCCAGCTGCGCCATCCACGGCGGGGTGCCCCCGCCCGCGTCGGCGTCGACCGCGTCCAGCTCCGCCTGCGTGAAGCACGGGCTCCACGCGATGTCCTGACCGTAGAACGGAAGGGGCACGTAGGCGTCGGCGGGCGGCCGCGCGGAACCCGTGGTCACCGCGAGCACGACCGCCAGTCCCCCGGCCCCGAGGACGGCTCCCGCTCCGCCGAACCGCCCGAGAGCACCCGTACACCAGCGCCTTGTCCGCACCGTGGCTCCGTTCCCGTCAGCGCCGACCGGCCGCTGCCGGGGCCTTTCGCACCATTTCAGCGGAGAACACACCGATCACGGACGGTAACATTCCGTTCGGGAGGTAAACAGTCGGTCTTGTTTGCGGGCGTCCGTCCACGTCTCAGGCGCGCGGACAGGTGAGACCGGAACGCGGCGCCTCCCCCGTCAGCAGGTAGGCGTCCACGGGCCGGTCCACGCAGGGGCTGCGCTCCTTGCCGTACAGGGTGTGCCCCGCCCCTTCGTAGGTGACCAGGACGCCCGTCTCCAGCTGGTCCGCGAGTTCCTCGGCCCAGGCGTAGGGGGTGGCGGGGTCCCCGACGGTCCCGATGACGACGATCGGCGGGGCGTCCGGGGCGGTGATCCCCGTGGGCGCCTCCTCGCTCTCCGGCCAGTACGCGCACGGCAGCTGCTCCCACACCAGGTCGGGGCCGAACAGCGGGGACAGCCCGGCCGCGCGGTCGGCCGCGTCCCGGTAGGCCGCCACGTCCTCGGGGTCGGCGCGGTCCGCGCAGTTGACGGCGGTGAACACCGCGTTCGCGTCCTGGTGCTCCAGGCGGGGGTCGACGTCCTCCGGGTCGACGTCCTCGTACTTGCCGAACGTGTTGTCGTACAGCTCACCGAGGTGGCGCGCGGTCGCCTCCCCGTCGTCCGAGGCGAGGGCGCCGAGGAGGGCGGCCAGGTAGTCCCAGCTCTCCTCGTGGTACAGCTCCATGCCGATCATCTGGAGCAGGGTCTCGCCGTCGACGGGGATGCCCTCGACCTCGGCGGGTTCGCGGTCGAGCCCCGCCAGGAGCTCCTGCATCCGCGCGTCGGCGCCGTCCCCCTCGGGGTCCGCCCCGGCGAACGGGCACCCGTCGGCCTCCGCCGCGCAGTGGGCGGCGAACATGTCCCAGGTGTTCTGGTGGGCGGCCACCTGGTCCAGGGCGATCCCCGCGTTGGACAGCTCGGTCTCCACGGCGCCGTCCAGGACCAGCGCCCGCGTGTTGGCGGGGAACATCTCGGCGTAGAGGGCGCCGATGTGCGTGCCGTACGAGTAGCCCACGAAGCTCAACCGCTCGTCGCCCAGCGCGTCGCGGACGATGTCCAGGTCGCGGACGACGTTCACCGTGCCCAGGTGGGCGAGGAACTCCTCCCCCACCGCCTCGGTGCACGCCTCGGCGTAGCGGCGGGCGGCGTCCTCCAGCGGCTGGAGTTCCACGTCGGTCAGGTCTTCGGGGTCGGTGTCCGCGACGCGCCGGAACGCGTCGTCCAGGACGTACCGGTCCCCGCACGCGAAGCCCCCGCTCTCCCCCACGCCGCGGGGGTCGAAGGAGACCAGGTCGAAGGCGGAGCGGACCTCGTCGCCGAAGTACGGGAAGTCCAGCATCTCGATGCCCGACACACCGGGGCCGCCCGGGTTGAGCACCAGGGACCCCAGGCGCTCCTCCGCCGGGCCGGTGGCGGGGGCTCTGATCAGCGCGATCTCCAGCACCGTCCCGTCGGGCCGGTCGTGGTCCAGGGGGACGGCCACGGTTCCGCACTCCAGGGTCTCCAGCCAGGCCGCGTCGGCCCCCCACCCGGCGAGTTCGCCGACCTGCCGCTCGTCGTAGCAGGCGCGCCAGCGCACCTCCTGCCCGGCGAAGGGCCCTTCCTCCCCGGGGGGCGCGGACGAGCACCCGGCGAGCAGCAGCACCGCGGCCGCGGCCCCCGCCGGCACCGCCCTCGGGGCCGCCCCCGCTCCCGTGCCTCCCCCGACGCCCGCTGCTCCCCTGCCCACGCGCGGCTCCGTTCCTGTCCCCGCGCCCCCGCGCGGCGGCCGTGTCACACCGGGACCGGCTCGTCCCTCACCGGAGAGGGTGCCGTACGGACCCCGGGCGATCCACCCGCCGGTCCGGCGCCGTCCCGGAAAACAGAAGTGGCGGCCCCCGGAGGGCCCGCCTCCGGCCGGGCGGCCACCCCCTCGCGGCGAGGGGCCGTCCCGCCGGGCCGCGGGAGGCGGGCGGACCGGAGCGCACGGGACCGCCCTCCCGGGCCCCGGCCGGGGCTCAGAGCAGGGTGACGTCGGTGTCGAACAGGTCAGGGAGGTCCTCCGGGGAGGCCACCGCCACCAGCGGGCGCAGGGGCTCGCCGAAGCCGATCCGCGCGTGGCGCCCCCGCCCTTCCCCCTCGGTCTGGGTGATCCAGTCGACCAGTTCGACGGCGCGGCTGACGTCCCCGCCGGGCCGGGTCAGGGCGACCACGGTCCCCGCCACGTCACAGCCGGTGTTGAGGAGCAGGGTCGCGGAGAACACGCTCTGCGCCCACGCGCCCCGGCCCACCGGGTGCGCGCCGCCCCCGGGGGTGCGGCGGCGGGACCAGCCGGGGGCGGCCAGCCCCACGGCCCGGTCGTCGAAGGTGAGCACGAGGCTGGGCCGCTCCTGCGCGGACAGGCACTCCACCGGGTGGCCGAGCGAGGCGTCCGCCCACACCCCGACCGGGCCCCCGGCCGCCCGGACCAGGGCGTCGCGTGCCGCGTCGAGCAGGTCGGCGTCGACCTGGTCGCGGGCCTCCCCGCACGCCCACTCCGCCAGGGGGCCGGTCAGGGGCGAGTACCCCGGAAGGAGCAGCGGCCAGTCCACGGCGGCGCGCCCCCTCAGGGGCACGGGGCCGTGGGTCATGCAGACCACGGTGCGCCTGCGCCCGAGCTGGTAGGTGACGCAGGCGCCCGACCGGCGCGCGGCCAGGGCCAGGCCGAGGCTCATCGCCTTGGTCCCGGTGGTGATGTCGACGACCACCGGTGCCGCTGCCCCGCCGGACCGCTGTTCGGCGATCCACCGCCGGGCGACCCCGGTGACCGCCTCCGTGTCGGCCCCGTCCACCGGCTCCGGGGTGAAGCGCACGCGGTCGCGGTAACCGCCCTCCTTCAGCTCGGCGGCCTCGGGCCGGTCCGCGCCGGGGTTCTCGGCCGCGTGCAGCGTGCGTGCGGCGGCCTCGCGCACGCCGCTCAGGACGCTCTGCCGGGAGGGCAGGACGAGCGTGTCGGCGGGGCGGTGGGCGTGCACGGCGGTGAGGGTCCCCATGCGGCTGCCGCCCAGGGAGGTGACCAGCAGGGGGCCGTCCCCCGGTCCGGGGTGGCGTTCGGGCGGCTCCGCCCCGTCCGGAGGCGGCTCCGGCGGCACGGGCGTCCGCGCGCCACCGCCGCGACGCGGCGGGGCGCCCAGGCCCGGGAAGAACGCCTTGCGGACCTCCTCGAACGAGGTGAGCCGGGCGAGCAGGTCGTCCAGGCTCCACACGTGGACGCTGCGCGCGCTCAGCGCGGGGTTGTACGCGGTGACCCGGTCCCGCAGCCCCGGGACCGCGGGACCGGAGTGGACGAACAGCACCTGGACCGCTCCGCCGAAGACCCGGCGGGCCTTGGTCACGGTCCACCCGGCGCGGGCCACGACGTCGTCGGGGCGGGACTTGGCCTCGACGCACAGCACGCGGTGGCGGTAGCGGACGACCGCGTCGAAGTCGGCGACGGCTCCGCCGGGGTGGAGCGGGTCGGCGACCTGCCGGGGGCCGAGCACCTCCGTGCCCCGGTGGCGGCGCGTGTGCCGCAGCAGGTGGGAGAGGACCCGGCCCTCGGCGACGACGCCCCGGCGCACCGCCGGGGACATGTCGGGGAACCGCGCCAGGAGTGCCTGTTTGCCGCCCTGGACGAAGAGGCGGACGGGTTCGGGGTCGCGGTCGTCGAGCCAGCGGGCGCCGTGGATCCCGGCCAGGGTGCGCAGGTCGACGCCGTCGCCGACCACGGGGCGTCCCGGATGTGAGCCGTCCGCGGTGCGCAGGATGTCGCGCTGGGCGTCGAGGTAGTGGCGCCAGCGGGGGGCACGGGGGTGTCTGTCGGGGGGCAGCGCCCGTTCGTGGAAGAGCGCGGCGGCCACGCTCATCACCTTGGTCCCGCCGGTGTAGTCGAGGAACCAGGGTTCTCCCCCGTTGTCCCGGTGGAACGCGGCGAGGGTGTCGGTGACCGGCCCGAAGTCGTGCGGGTCGGGTCCCACGCTGGCCACCCGCACCGACGCCCGGCCGGCGAGCCGTTCCACCGCGCGGGCGACCCGGTGCGCGACGGGGAGGGTTCCGTCGCTGCCGAGCAGGAGCAGGCGGTCGGCGGGGAGGGTGAGCGAGGACAACAGGGCCGGGGTGGGGTTCTGCCCGACGAGCACGACGGCGGTTCGGGGACTGTCCACATTGTCCTTCGCACAGGGAGCGGGGGCGGTTTCGGTACGCACAAGCTACTGCCGGGTTCCGCCCTTCCTCCAGGGCGGGCGCCGGTTCGCCGCCGGGCGGTCGGGCCCCGGGGGGAGGCGGGCCGGAAGGGGTCGCTCCGGGGTCCGGCGGGGAGGCCGGGCGGTCAGGCCCCGACCCTCTCCTCGGCGGCGGGGGCCCTTCCGCGCACCGGTGAACCGCTGATCACGAAGGAGCGGCAGGCGGTCACCACGCCCTTGCCGTCGCGCACGAGATCGGAGGGGACCAGGAGGTCGCGGCGCTCGGGGTGGGCGGAGCCGACGACGGAGGACACGATGAACCACACCCCGTCCTGCGGCTCGGGCAGGTTGGCCCTGGTGCGCTCCTCGGCCATCAGCGGCACCCCGGCCACCTCCAGTCCGACGGGCACGCGCACCGCCTCGACCCTGGCCGGCGCGTCGGACCCCGGCCAGCGGCGGATGACGCGGGAGCTCTCGTCCACGACCGTCACCGCATGCGGCGTCAGGTTGACCACCGGCATCCGGCACCCTCCGTTCGTCTCGGTCCGCGGCGGCCGGCCGGCGTGCCGGGTCCGGCCGTACCGCGCACCGGTCCAAGGCCTTCACCGCAGTCTCTCGGACACACGCGCGGGGGGCGGCGGACGTGCGTACCGGGCCAACCCCGGGAAAGAAGTGGGGCCCTTGTTTCGGATGTCCATTTCATCAGCATCAGGACTGGTTTATGCAACCTGATAATCCAGCACAAGAATTGACATTTCCCTATGTGTGGCCCTATTTTGCTATACGACCTCCCGTTCACGCGGGGGTGTCACCTGAGGTCTCACGTCTCTTCCACATGTGCTTTCCCGGAGGGCTGGGAAAGCAACCGGCCCCGGAACACCCGGGGAGAAGAGTTCGTGAGCACGCACCACTGCTCCGCCTGGGAGCTGTTCGGCTCCGCCGCCTTCCTTCGCGTCTTCACGCGCGTCCTGGGGTGCGGGCCGTGCTCCGCGGACGGAACCGCGCAGGGCTGCTCGGGCCACTCCGAACAGTTCTGCGACTACGTCGACCTGTGCGCCGAGCACTGCCCGTGCCCGGTGCACGGAGCGGATCCCGACGGCGTCATCGCCGTGCGCATGCGGCGTGCCGCGCCCGGCGCCGCGGGGGTGGACCGCACCGCCGCGCACCGGCTGCGGGACGCCCTGGACGACGTGCGCCGGGACCGCTCCTACAAGAACCTGCGCCGCGTCTACCCGCAGAGCGCGCCCGACGGCCGGACCCGCTGCGCGTTCTCCGAGCGCCCGCGCCGCTGGGCGCAGCGCCGCGACGTCGCCCTGGTCGCCACGGACGTGGTCGACCAGGAGGCGCTCGCCATGCTGGTGCTCACCGCGGGCTGGGGCAACCCCGCCGCCGACCTGCCCGAGGACATCCACCCGGGCGAGACGGTCTCCTTCACGGAGGACGGCAGCGCCGTGCCGGTCGCCGACCTGCACGGCCGCACGCTCACCGCCGTCAAGGAGCCGCCCATGGTCTCGACCGCCACGGGCGACTACCTGCTGCGCAAGCTGGCCGAGCTGGCCGCCGGGCGCGACGCCGACCCGGGCCGCACCCCCGACCAGCGGCGGCGCCTCGTGCTCCGCGGCCTCCTGCCGGAACTGAACGGCGAGGACGTCGCCCGCCGGCTGACCGGCGTGCTGGGGCGGATGGCCAAAACCATGCCCCGGCACTTCGCACTGGTGCAGCAGGCGCGCGGCCGGGCCCGCAGCGCCCCCTACTCCCCCGTCCCCGACCCCGACCCGGCGGACCCGGCGGAGGACCCCTCCCGGCGGCGCGAGGTGCTGAGCGAGGCGGAGCGCTCCTGGCTGCGCCGTACCGGCCTCGCGCTGACGACGCGGGCCCAGGAGTCGCGGTCGGCCTTCGACGCCGACCCGCAGGGCGCCCTGGAGACCCTGCTGTGCCGGCTGCTCGACGAGGGGACCGACGTCCCCGCCCTGTGGGCGGGGGCCCAGGACGACCCCGACCTGCGCGCGGACCTCGTGGAGGCCCTGGCGGAGGCCATCGACAGGTAGGGCCTCCCCGGACGGCCCGAGGCCCGGACCGCTGCCGGTGCGGAGCGGGGGCGCGCCCGAGGGCCCCGGACCGCGACGGGTCCGGTCGCCGAACCGTGCTCGGGCCGGGGGCCTGCCGCGCGGCGCGCCGGAAGGGCCCCGCCGCTCAGGCTCCCCTCCCCCGGCCCGCCTCGGAGAAGCGCCTGGCCAGCGGGGGGAGCACGGGGTACTCGGCGAACTCGCGCAAGGACATCACCGCCGTCTCCTCCAGGGGCAGGCGTCCGCGCCACCGGCCGGCCAGGCACACGTCGCGCGCCTGCCCCACCTCGCGCCACCGTTCCGGGCCGGGCCCGCCGGGCAGCCGCCGCGCCGCCAGAGCGCCGTCGAAGGCGTCGAGGAACCCCCTAACCTGTTCGTCGGTGGCCCGGACGACCCCGGCGGACGGGTCCAGGTCCAGGGCGCGGGCGCGCCGGTCCACCAGGTACAGCTCCGGCGCCAGGTGCACGCTCCCCATGCCCAGCGACTTGCCCATCCCGATCTTGTGCGCGTACTCGGGGTCGGCGGGGTCCCCACCGCCGACCGGGTTGTCGAGTAGCAGGGCCCGCAGCAGGACGCCGAGTTCTCCGTCGGTGAGGTTGGTGAAGGTGATTCGCGAGTGAAAGGTGAGGCCGTCCCGGAGGGGAACCACGTCGCGCTCGGTGTCCCGGGGCGGCTTCGCCCGGTGTCCGGGGTCCAGCACCGTCAGGTCCAGCTCCTCCTGGGCGCGCGCGTCGTGGCGGAAGGGGCGGGCGCCGCCCGCGGGGTGGCGGTGCAGGTACACCTTGTACCCGCCCAGGCGCACGTGCCCCTCGTGCGACCAGGTGACGATGTCCGGCCGGTCCCCCGACCCCGCGTCGGGCCCCTGCACCAGGTAGTTCGCGAAGCAGCCGCGCTGGGGCGAGAGCAGGCGCACCCGCAGGACCGCCCCGTCGGGGTAGTCCGGGTCGGGGTCGAAGGAGAGCGCGCTGCCGAAGGAGACGCGCCCCTTGGACGCCCCGGCCTCGCCGGCGAAGGTGTCGGTGTCGCCGAACAGCGCGCGGCACACGTCCACCGGGCGTCCCGCGCGCCCGGCGCGGTCGGGGTCGCCGTGCTGGGGCCCGAGCACGGGCCCGGGGACGGCTCGGCGAACGGGGTTGTCCTCGCTGACCGCGATGCGGTAGCCGCCCGAGCGGCCGAAGGACACCACCGCCCCGGACAGGTCGACGTCGAACCACACGGGTTCGAGGCTGCGGCGCGGCAGTCCGCCGCCGCCGGTCCCGGCCACCGGTTCGCGGGCCGGTTCGGCGCCGCCGGCCCCCAGGCCGTCGGGGAAGGCCGCCCTCTGGTAGCCGGTGACCTGTTCGGCCGACTCGAACAGCTCCACCATGGGCCCGGGCACCCGCAACCGCCCCCCGCGCAGGTCGCGGGGGCGGGGGAAGAGGTAGGCGTTGCGGCGGTCCCCCGCGGCGGCCCCCGTCAGCACGACCAGGGCCTGCACGACCCCTCCCCGGTCGGGGCCGCCCGCTCCGGCGGTCAGGGCCGCGAGGTACTCCCGCGCCTGGCGGGCCGTGGGGGCGACGGCGGCGATCCGCCGCTCCCCCGGCAGGTGGACGGCGTACACCCACCGGTGCTGGAGGCGTCCGTGCTGCTCGTGGGCGGTGGGCACGTAGGTGTTCCCGCGGGGCGGGTCGGGGAAGTCGTCGACCCCGAAGTCCCAGGTGCGCAGGCTCTCGCGCAGGACCGTGAAGGGCACCTTGAGGGCCTGGCCCGGTTCGGCCGAGACAGCGGTGCCGGGGACCTCCACGACGTACCAGCAGCCGTCCGGCGGGGAGTGGAACAGGAACCCCTGCCTGGTGCGCAGCCCCGCGCGGCGCCTGCGGTAGTCGGCGTGCTGCCGGGCCATGACCTGGCGTGCGCGGGTGGACAGGCCGCTGTCCGCGCTGCCGGGATCGATGCGCACGGGAGCGCGGAAGAACAGCATCGGCGTGTTGACCGGGCCGGTCTCGCCGCCGGTGAGCATGCGCACGGTGTTGCGGACGAGGCCGCGCAGGCTCGATCCGGGCAGGGCGGGGAGGAGGCGTTCGCCGTGGGGGAACCGGAGGGAGGAGCCGACCCGGCCGGGTTCGGGGGTCTGGCCGACGAAGGTGGGGGTGAGCGTGGTGACGGCCAGGTCGATCCACCCCGAGCGGGTTCCGTCCACCGTGCGGTCGTGGCTGCGCAGCAGGTCGTCCGTCACGTGCCCGGCGTGCAGGTCGGCCGCGGGCACGGGGGTCTCGGCGAGCGCGACCAGGCCGTAGGGCGCGGTGGCGTGGAACCGCCCGCCCCGCCCGCCCGCGGCCGCGTCCGCCGCGGTGGCGGGCCCGGGGGCCGCCCCCGGCGGCGGGCACGGCCTGCCCCCGAAGCGTGAGGCGACGTCGCGGGGGTTCACCATCGGCGCTCCTCCTCGGCGATCTCGTCCCCGGTGCCCACGTCGAACTCCGGTCCTGTCGGCTTGGCGCCGGACCGCATCCCCGTGAGCCGGTGGAAGGCCACCCCCACCGCCCCCGTCCCGGGGTCGGACGCCCAGTACTCCCGCACGGTCAGCCACGTGCCGGCGGCGAGGTGGTCCTGGACGTCCGCGACCCCGACGACGCGGTGCGCGGCCTGCTCGTGCTCGTCGTGCGAGAACTG
>NZ_JBSHDN010000146.1:0-16728 GCF_053616335.1 Nocardiopsis sp. NPDC055824 | reverse complement strand
ACGCCGGCCCGCACCCGGGGGCGCCGGGCACGGGCCCTCGGCGCACCCGGGGCGGCGGCGCCGGTCCGCCGTCCGTATCCCCCGCCCGGCCCCTCGTCAGGAGCCGTTCACCGCGGCGAGCAGTTCCTCCGCCGCCAGGAGCGCGCCGTCGAGCATCGCGTCCGCGTCGCCCGATCCCATGCGCGAGTAGTGCACGTCCACGAAGACCTGCCCCTCGACCGCCGTGACCTGCGCACTCCCCGCGTCGTTCTCGGAACCGGCCACGGCGAGGTCGCCGACTCCGAGGTCCGGGTCCGCCTCCTCCGCCGTGAGGTCCGGCGCGGCGCTGTCGGTGTAGGGCCCCTCGTGGATCTCCATGTCGTACCGGAGGGTGAAGCCGCTCAGCGAGAGCAGCATGCAGTTCATCCTCAGGCGCTGGTCGCTCTCGAGCGTCCCGGGGTCGGGCCGCCCGGTCGTGCTCGGTGAGTCGTCGCGCATGTCCTCCGCGCCGAGGAGCTCCTCCAGGACCTCCTCCGGGAGCACCGTGCACAGGTCGTCGGGGGCCATCTCCATCGGGTCGCGCAGCTCGATCTCCGCCTCGGCGGGCTCTTCCATCACGTCAGCGGGCTCGTCCTGGGCTCCGGCGGCGTCCGGGGCCTGCGGCTCCTCCTCGGCGGCGCTTCCGCAGGCGCCCAACATGAGCGTGAGGACGAGACCTGCTGCGGCGGCCGGGACGCACTTCTTCGGTTCGGGCACGGGAGATCCTCTCGGGACTGTCGGGTCGGCGGACACCCTAGCGTCCGGCGCACACGAACCGTCACGCACCGTCCCCGAGCTCCGGTCCCGGCCGTTGGCCCGCCCCGGGGCGGGGTCCCGCGGACGCCCTCCCCGCCGGGCGGCGGGCGGCGGTCGGCGGTCGGCGTCCGCGGAACGCCGCCTAGCCGGTCATGCGGGCGACGAAGGCGAACAGCCCCATCGCCCACGCGAACACCGCGGACATGCCGATGATGACCAGGACCTCGGTCCAGTTCAGGAGGCGGCGCAGCGAGGCACGGGGCACGTCGGTCAGCCGCACCCAGCTCAGCACCCCGAGCACGATCCCGGCCAGGAGCACGATCAGCGGCAGCCAGGGGCCCATGAACGGGTACTCGCCCACGACCGCGACACCCGTGGCCCCCACGCCCAGCACCCCGGCCAGCCGCAGCGGCAGCACGTGGCGGATCCGGTCGAACAGCCGCGAGCGCAGGACCAGCAGGACCGAGAGCAGCCCGCCCAGCAGCAGGTCGGGCAGCCCCTGGGCCAGGACGGCGAGGAGCACGGTGACGGCGCCGCCGCTCACCGCCGCGCCCAGCACGATCCCCAGCAGCAGGCGGTCGGTGTTGCCGTACGTGTCCTCGAACCGCTCCGTGGGCACCTGGCCCGAGCGCCCCACCTCGTAGTCGAGGCCGGACAGGCCGCCCATCACCATGGCGACGCGCGGCAGGGCCCCCACGCACAGCGCCAGGGCGATGCCCATCGAACGCACGCCCTGGACCGGCTCGGTGAAGATCCCCACCACGACGAGGACGGCCGCGGCCACCGCGACGACCCCGAGCCCGGCGATGTACGCCAGACCCGTCTCGTGCATGGCCCAGCCGATCACCGCGACCAGGAGCGCCCCGGAGAGCGCGAAGGCCGCCGTCACCAGCGGGTTCGTGCTCGTCACCAGGGCGGCGGCGAGCACCGCGGTGACCGCGCCCCACACGCAGGCCGCCGCGAACAGCACGTGCGCGACGGCGGGCAGGGGCCTGCGTGCGGCGAGCAGCATGACGGCGACCGTGAACAGGGTCCCCACCGCGGCGACGCCCAGGTGTCCCGCCGAGGGGAGGAGCCGCATCATCAGCCCCAGGAGGACCAGGGGGCCGATACTGGCCACGAGAAGGCCGAAGGACAGCGTCGTCGCGGGGTTCCAGATGCGCGCGGTGTCGTCGACCCTGTCCTCGACGGCGCCGCGGACGTCGTCCACGTGGGAGGGGCGGCTCGGGGCGGTGCGGCGGTCCAGCAGCAGGACGTCGCCGTCGTAGACCCCGGCGCTCTCCAGGGGTTCGTCCGGGTGCACGGGCGACCCGTCCACCGTGGTCAGAGACCAGGCGGCGGGCTCCGTCCGCTCCTCGTCGGGCGCGCAGACCTCGATGATGCGCGGCATCAGGGTCGCCACGGGAACGGTGCCGGGAAGTGCCAGATCGGCCCAGCGCTCCGGTCCGGTGACGGTGACCCGGCAGTATCCACTCACACCAATGGTTCCTTCTGTCGTCGTCGTGGGCGGCATTCGCCGCGAAGGGGGAGGACGGACGCGAATTAGGTGATTCGCGGGGTTCGCGAGATCATTCCTAGCGTAGTCACCCAGACACCAACCCCCGTAGGTGGACGGAAAGAGATCGCTGTGGCGACGAGACCTGTGCCCCGCCCTGCCCGCAGTGTCCCTCCTGCTCCCGGGAACACTCCCCTGGTCATCGCTGCCCCGCCGCAGCTGCCCGAGAACGCGCCGGCGTCCAGCTCGGGGGCGATGATCATCATGCCGATCATCACCGGTTCGGGTTCGCTCCTGATGTCCATCACCATGGGTCACCGCCCCCTGATGGCCGTCGCCGGCGTCATGATCATGATGGCCAGCGTGGTCGTCGGCATCATCATGTTCGTGGCCCAGCACAACGGCCCCCGCAAGCGCATGCGGGAGCAGCGCGAGCGCTACGTCGACTACCTCGACCAGCTCCGCGAGATCGTGCGGGACGTCGCCTCCACCCAGCGCGCGGACAACGCGTTCCGCCACCCCGACCCCTCACTCCTCACCGAGCCCGCCCGCTCGCGGACGAGGAGGTGGGAGCGGCGTCCCGCCGACCCCGACTTCCTCGACGTGCGCGCGGGCACGGGCACGCGTCCCCTCTCCCGGCGGCTCAGGCTCAAGGTCGACACCTCCTCCCCGCTCATCGAGTACGACCCCGTCTGCCAGGGCGCCGCCGACCAGCTCATCGAGCTGTACGCGGACGTCCCCGAGATGCCGCTCGTCGTCCCGCTGCGGGAGCACGGAGTGGTGTCGGTCGTCGGGGACCGCGAGGCGGGACGCGGGCTGGTCCGCAGCATGATCGCCCAGATGGCCGCCTTCCACTCCCCGCACGACCTGCGGATCGGCGTGGTCCGGGACACCAAGCTCCGCGACCGGTGGGAATGGCTCAAGTGGCTGCCCCACAACACGTTCGACGACGCCCAGGACGGGCCGATGCCCGCCAGGTTCGTGTCCGCCAACACCGTGCAGGCCGGCGAACTGCTCGCCGACGAGATCGAGCGGCGCACCGTCGACCTCCAGCGGCGGCGCGGCAAGCCCCCGGGGCCCGGGACGCAGCGGCTCGTCGTGGTCCTCGACGGCGAGCACCAGTCGACCCTGTCCGGCCTGCACGCCGAACCCCCCGTCGCCTCCCTCTCCGACCTGGGCATCCACATCATCGCGCTGGTGGCGGACCGGCGCGAGGAACCGGAGTCGGTGGACCTGCGCCTGAACGTCGACGCCGACGGCACCCTCACCGAGGACACCGAGCTCCCGGGCGCCGGCGACAACCCCGACCGCACGCCGCTCCGGGGGACCGCCGACCGGTCGGACGTCGCCCACCTGACGAGCCTGGCCCGCATCCTGGCCCCGTACGGCATCGCCGCCTCCGACGGCGACGACGCCATGCACGCCACCGTGGGCCTCCCCGAGATCCTGGGCGTGTCCGACGTCGCCCAGCTGGACACCCGCCGCACCTGGCGCAAGCGCAGCACCGGCGACTACCTGCGCGTCCCCATCGGTGTGGGCCCCAACGGCAACGCGGTGCTGCTGGACCTGAAGGAGTCGGCGTTCGGCGGCATGGGGCCGCACGGCCTGGTGGTCGGCGCGACCGGCTCCGGCAAGTCGGAGATGCTGCGGACCATGGTGGCGTCGCTGGTCATCAACCACTCCCCCGAGTCGCTGGCGCTGCTGCTGGTCGACTTCAAGGGCGGCGCGACCTTCGCCGACACCGACCGGCTGCCGCACAGCACGGGGCTGATCACCAACCTGGCCGACGACGACTCCCTGGTGATGCGGTTCCGGGAGGCCACCTTCGGCGAGCTGACACGGCGCCAGCAGATCCTCAAGGACGCGGGCAACCTGCCCAACCTGCACGCCTACGAGGCGGCCCGGGAGGAGGACCCGGGCATGGAGCCGCTGCCGCACCTGCTGATCATCATCGACGAGTTCTCCGAGCTGCTCACCGCCCACCCGGACTTCGCCGAGCTGTTCGTGGCCATCGGCCGGATCGGCCGGTCCATCGGCGTGCACCTGCTCCTGGCCACGCAGCGGCTGGAGTCGGGCAAGCTCAAGGGCCTGGAGTCGCACCTGTCCTACCGGGTGGGCCTGCGCACGTTCTCCGAGGCGGAGAGCCGCGAGGCCATCGGCGTCGGCGACGCCTACCACCTGCCGCCCGAGCCCGGATCGGGCTACCTCAAGGTGGACACCTCCGTCTTCGAGCGGTTCAAGGCCGCCATGGTCTCCCAGCCCTACGAGCCCCCGGCCGAGGAGGAGAAGGAGGAGCACGAGCCCGTCCTCCCCCTGCTGTCCTACAACGGCCTCAGCAAGGTGACCGGCGAGGGCTCGCTGGTGGAGTCGCTCATGGCGTCGGTCCGCGCCAGGGGCGAGGAGTCCAGGCCCAGGAAGGACAAGCGCACCACCCTTCAGGTGACCGTGGACCGGCTGGTGGCGTCGGGAGCGGAGAAGGTGCGGCCGATCTGGCTGGAGCCGCTGCCCGAACTGCTCACCCTGGACACCGTGCTCGCCGACCTGGGCGAGGGCGACGACCTGGAGGGCCCCGGGACCGAGCCCCCCGCCGCGGAGATGCGCGCGGTCCTCGGCCTGACCGACATCCCCCGCGAGCAGCGGGTCGTCCCCGCCGAGATGGACTTCACCGGGGCCGAGGGCAACGTCATCGTCCTGGGCGGCCCCCAGTCCGGCAAGTCCACGATGCTCCGCACCCTCATCGCGAGCCTGGCGTGGCGGTACCCGCCGGGCCGGGTGGGCGTGTACGCCATCGACTTCGGCGGCGGCGCGCTCCAGGCCATGGAGGACCTGCCCCACGTGGCGGGTGTGGCCGGGCGGGCCGACCCCGAGAAGGTGCAGCGGGTCCTGGTGGACGTGCGCGCCCAGCTCGACCGGCGCCAGCGGGTGTTCCGCAAGTACAAGCTGGACTCCCCCGCCGCGCTGCGCCAGGCGCGCGCGGACGGGAAGGTGGCCGGGAACGTGGTCGGCGACCTGTTCCTGATGATCGACGGCTGGTCCTCGGTGCGCGACACCTTCGACGAGGCCGACGAGGTCCTGATGGACATCGCGACCCGGGGCCCCTCCCTCGGCGTGCACACGGTGCTGACCGGCGCGGCGACCTCGCAGGTCCGCTCCCGGCTCCAGGCCCTGTTCGGCGGCCGGTTCGAGCTGCGGCTGAGCGACCCGATGGACTCGGGGATCGGCCGCAAGGTCGCCGACGAGATCCCCAAGGACACCCCCGGGCGCGGCCTGACCTCGGCGGAGCACCACACGCACGTGGCGCTGCCCCGGGTGGACGGGGTCGCCTCGGACGAGGACGTCACCGACGGCATCCGGGACCTGGTCAAGCGGGTCGGCGAGCGGTGGCCGCAGAAGGCCGTCCAGGGCGTCAAGACCCTGCCCGCCAAGGTCGAGCTGGACGACCTGCTCAAGGGGCGCCGCACCCCGCGGGGCCGCCGCGACACCGAACTGGTGCTGGGCATGGCCGAGAGCACGCTCGCCCCCGTGGCCACGAACCTGGACCGGGACCCCCACCTGGTCGTGTACGGGGACCCGCAGACCGGCAAGACCGCCCTGCTGCGCGGACTGGTCAAGCAGATCGTGCGCCGGCCGGCCGACCAGGTCGGCGTGGTCATGGTGGACTTCCGCCGCAGCCACCTGGAGCTGGTCCCCGAGGAGCACCTGCTGGCGTACTGCACGAGCGCGGAGCAGACCAAGGCGGTCGCGGCGAACCTGGCCGGGTCCCTCAAGGAGCGGATGCCGGGACCGGACGTCACCCCGAAGCAGCTGCGAGAGCGCAGCTGGTGGAAGGGCCTGGACCTGTTCATCGTGGTGGACGACATGGACATGCTGGGAGCGCGGTCGAACCCGCTCGCACCGCTGGCCCCGTTCATCCCGCAGGGCGCGGACCTGGGCCTGCACGTCATCGCGGCCCGGCGCACGGGCGGTTCGGCGCGGGCGATGTTCGAGCCGGTGCTCCAGGCGCTGACCGACATGGCCACGCCCGGCATGCTGTTCTCCGGCGACCGGATGGAGGGGCGCCTGGCCAACGGCACGGCGTCCAAGCAGCTCCCGGTCGGCCGCGCCCAGCTGGCGCGTCGGGGGCAGCGCCCCGACCTGGTGCAGGTCGGCTGGAGCGACTCCCCGGCGTAGACCCGGGGGCCCGTGCACCCCCTGAGGTCCCGGGGATGCACGGGCCCGGGGTCCGCCGTGTGCGGCCCGGGCGTGCGTGGCCGGATGCGGCCACCGTCACAGACCCGCCGCCCACCTGCGGGTTCGCCGCCCCGGCGTGCCCGGCCGCGCACCTGTCGTGACATTCGTCCGGTTCAATGTCCCTCGTCCCCGGAACCGTGCCGGTACGGGCTCCACCGCTCCGACACGGCGGCGGAAGACCCGAAGGCCGGGCGGGGAGTGTCCCGGCCTGCGATCGTGGCCGCATCCCCCAGGACGGCGAGAAGACACCTGAGAGCGACCTGGTTGACCATGAACAGAAGAACCGGCTGGTCCGCCGCGGCGGCGACCGCCGTGCTCCTCCTCGGGACGCCCGGATGCGGGATCCTCTCCGGCTCCGGACAGCAGGTCCGGGAGCTGGCCGGACACGAGGTCGTCCACGAGATGTCCGGGGACGACCTCGAGGAGCTCGCGGTGCCGACCACGGTCTCCGAGGCGTCGTGGGTCTGGGAGGGCCCTCGGGACGGGGAACTCGTGGGGGTCCACCCCGTGCCCACCGGCGCGGTTCTGCACCTGAACGACGGTGTGGTGGGCCTGGACACCAGGACGGGGAAAGAGGTGTGGAGCTACCGCCTCCTGGGCTCCGAGGCCGAGGCCGCGGTCTCCCCCGACGGGACGTTCGTGGCCGTGAGCGCAAGCGGCTCCCTCGTGCTCCTGGACTCCGGCACCGGGGTGGAGACGCTCGTGCTCGAACACCGCGGCGCCGGGACGGACCGGCTGTCGGTCCAGCACGCCGGCCTCGTGACCGACGACGGCCTGGTGACGGCCGGGCCCGGCGACGGGGGCGGAGTCGCCGTCTCCTTCTCCCCGTGGGACGACGAACCGGGGTGGCGCGGCGAGCGCCTGCGGTGCCCCGGCGGCGCAGGGGACCCGCGGGTCGAGGACGGCTTCCTCACCCCCAGCGGCGTCGTGGTGGTCTACGCGTGCGGCGGCTCCGACCTGCGCCTGACGAGCCTCGACACCGCCACCGGGGAGGAGCAGTGGAGCCTGGTGCGGGGGCAGGACTTCGAGGACGCGGCCGAGCACCCCGAACAGCTCGACGAGGAGACGTTCGCCGCCGCGGGCGACGTGGCCGTGCTCCAGAACATGGCGCTCATGCGCGGGACCCTCGTGATCGACACGGTGCGGGGGGAGGTCCTGTCCGAGGCGCTCCCCTCCGAGCCGGAGGACACCGTGCTGCGCGTCCTGCCCCACGGCTACCTGGCGGTCCGCTCGGAGCGCCTGGAGAACGGGCAGTGGGAGGACCGCTTCGAGGTCAGGGACTTCTCGGGCACGGTGAAGGACACCGTCGTCACGGACGAGAACAGCGTGGGAAGCACCGTCTCCGGCCAGCTCCCCCTCAAGGACTCCCTGCTCAAGCCGAGGTGGTCCGAGGAGGAGGACAACATGGAGGTCG
Source organism: Nocardiopsis sp. NPDC055824 (assembly GCF_053616335.1). Taxonomy (NCBI): domain Bacteria; kingdom Bacillati; phylum Actinomycetota; class Actinomycetes; order Streptosporangiales; family Nocardiopsidaceae; genus Nocardiopsis; species Nocardiopsis sp. NPDC055824. Next base: position 8,815 of record NZ_JBSHDN010000146.1, on the reverse strand, counting down.
CCGTCTTCGGCTGGGACGCGGAAGGCCCCGAGGAGACGATCGCGCTTCCCGTGGAGGTCGACCTCGGCGGGATCGACAGCGTCTGGGAGGTCGAGGAGGCCCTGGGCCCGGGGACCTTCCAGGAGGTCCCCGGCGCCGTGCTCGTGCGCGAGCACGCGCGCGGGGAGCCGGTCCCCCGTGTGGCGGGGCTGACGTGACCGCGCCGGAAGCGCGCGACCGGGCACGTCCGGCGGTCCGCTGCGCGCTGCGCCGCTCCCGGGAGGAGAACGGCATGGACCGCGCCCCCGTGACACCGACCGCAGGGACGGCCGCCTCCCTGACGGGCGCTGCCGCCCCGGTGCCCGTGTCCCGGGCGAACCCGGTCCTGAGTGCGCTGTCGGGGAACGAACCATGACACCCTCGGAGTGATCCCACCCTTCTGTCCCCGCCCCCGTGCACCCTCCCCGGCTCCCGCCACCGACCTTCCCCGAAAGGCAGCTCCATGCGGCGTTCCCCCGCCCTGACCCCGGCCGTGTGCCTGCTCGCCCTCGCCGCCCTCACCGCCTGCACGGACACGTCCGGCGGCTCCGACGGACCCGCCGAGACGGTCGAGGACCTGGCCGAGGAGGGGCTGACCGGGCTGGCCCTGCTGCACCGGGGGTTCGAGGGCGGCGACCCGGAGACCGACCAGGTCCTCGTGTTCCACGACCCCGCGACGGGGCAGCCGACGCACCGGATCGCGCTCCCCGACGGGGCGGTCGACCCCATGGCCCCGTCGGTCCCCGTGCACGCGCAGTTCTCCGAGGACTGGGCGTTCTTCGCGTACGCGACCACGGAGCCCAACGCCGTGAACGTCGCCGTGCTCACCGACCCGGAGGACGCCGGGCAGGCCGACGTGGAGGAGATCTCCTACCAGCCGGTCGAGACCGTCACCCCGGCCGCCGGCGAGGTCCTGTCACAGCCGGTCATCCACGGCGACCGGCTCTGGTTCGTGTCCGACAACGAGCAGGACGGGGCTCCGCCCCAGGTGCTGTCGGTGCCGCTGGACGCCCCCACCGGCACCCCCAACCAGGAGGGGAGCCTCGCCCTGGGCGAGGCCCAGCGGCCCAGCGACTGGACCCTCACCCCCGAGGGGGCGCTGCACATCCGCAACAGCGTGCAGACCCAGCAGATGAACGCCTCCGACGGGGGCAGCCTCGTGGTGCGGCAGACCGACGGCAGCGTGGTGAACGCGACGCTCAACGTCGACGGCGGCCAGTGGCAGACCTTCGACGGGGCCCCGGTGTGGGGCGAGGGCACCGCCCTCCTGCGCCCGGACGCCGTGGGCGGCGCCGACACGCCGCCGGGCGCGTACCTGGTGACGGTCGAGGGCCAGGGCCACCGGGCGACCCGGCTGCTGGAGGACGCCGACGGTCCGGTCGAGCAGTACGCGCCCGCCCCCGGGCGGGAGGCCGTCCTGCTCCAGACCGGGGAGGCCTGGTTCCGGGTGGACCTCGCGGACGGCTCCGTGGAGGAGACAGCCGAGGCCTTCCCGCGCTTCCACGACGCGTCCATGGACGGGTGGCCCCTCGCGGTCCGCTGGGCGACGGAGCCGGCGACCGACGGTCCCAGCGCCGATCCCTCCGGGTCCCCCTCCTCCTGAGGCCCCCGGTGCGGCCGCCCGCACATGGCCGGAAGCGGCCAGCCGCATCCGCCCCCGCTCACGGGCGGACCGGAACGGGACTGCGGGAAACCCCCGTCCGGGGTGGTTCGATGCGGATCCGGGCCGCCGGGCCCCGCGAGAACCCGGTCTTCCTGCACGGCGTCCGAGGTCACGAGACGCGCACCTCCGTTGACCGAGAGGTGGGATCCTTACTATCGTCCGTATCCTCCCCTTCCTCCTGTGGCCACACGCATCCCCGTGCGAACAGGGACCGGAGGGCGAGCCCCCACCCGACTTTCCGGAAAGGTCCAGATGTCGCACGTCGGTCTTGAAAACGTCAACAGCCTCTCCACCGGCGGTGAGCAGCTCGGGCAGGAGTCCGACGGCCTCCGCACCCAGATGAACCAGCTCATCCAGGACATGGTCAACGACGCCGACTCCCTCCAGGGCCAGGCGCTCACCGACTTCCGCATGGCCCGCGAACAGCTGACCGAGCGCTTCGACGAGCTCATGACCTGGTGCAGCCAGAACGGCATCAAGCTCAACGAGGGCCAGCAGGAGTTCAACGTCACCGACACGGACTCCAGCGCCGAGTACTCGCAGGCCGGGAACGACCTCGGCGGCCTCAGCCGCCCGGTCAACGTCTGAGCCCCCGCACCTCTCCCCGCTCCTCCCTCCAGAAAGGCTTTCCCCCATGGGTTCCCAGTTCGACGTGTACGGCGACGTCGCCGGCCTCCAGGGCCTGGCCGAGGACCAGCAGGCCCACCTGGGCCGCTTCTCCGCGATCATGAGCCAGATCAATGAGCAGTCGGAGTCGACGGTCAGCCAGTGGGAGGGCTCCGGCAGCGCCCAGTTCCAGGCCAAGGCGTCGGAGTTCGACACCCAGTTCTCCGAGGTCAACTCGGCCTTCGCGAAGGTGATCGCGGCCACCAGCAACACCGCGGACAACTACGGTCGGCTGACCAAGTACCTCGACGGTCTGTTCTAGTAGGCTGAGCGGCGATGTCCTCCCCGACCCCGACGTCCCCGCCTGCCTCCTCCGATCCGGACCCGCAGCTCCCCGAGGCGTTCCACTACACGCCCAACGAGGAGAAGTACGTCCTCCAGGCGGACGCCCTGCGGCACCGGCAGCTGCGGTCGGCGCTGCTGTACGGGTCGAGCCGCTACTGGCGCCGCAGGCAGCAGGTGTGGCCCGCGGTGATCGGCGGGCTGATCCTGGTCGCGCTGATCTGCGGGGTCATCGCCCTCATCGGGGCCTTCGGCCGGCAGCAGGAGGTCAACGAGGAACGCGGGTGGGGCAACACCACCCGTCAGCAGATGATCCAGAGCCCCCTCACCGACGTGTCCCCGTTCCCGTAGCACCCGTGACACCGGTGCCTTCGGGGCCCACTCCCCCACCGCCCGAGAGGCGGCGGGGATCCTCCACCACGAACGCCACAAGGGGGTCGCTCTCCCGTGTCCGGCTCCGAGCACGCCCCCTGGGCGCCCGGGTACGACACGTCCGCACTGCTCCACCAGGGGCGGCGCGCCCGGATCATCCGGGCGACGCGCTCCACCAGCGGTGCCGACGTCGTCCTCAAGGTCCTCCCCGAGGCCCTGGGCCGCGCCGAGCTGAACCAGCTCCGCGACCTCGCCGGGGTGCCCGGCGTGGTGCCGCTGCTGGACGCGGGGACCACCGCCGACGGTGACGTGTTCGTGGTCCTGCCGTTCTACGCGGACGGCTCCTTCGGCGACATGCTCGTCCGCAGGGGGCCCGCGCCGGTGCAGGAGGCCGCGGCCGTCGCCCGTGGCGCGGCGGCGGCGCTGGGGTCGATGCACGGGCGGGGCCTGCTGCACAACGACGTCTGCCCGGGGAACGTCCTCCGGGCGGGACGGACGCCGGTCCTGACCGGTTTCGGCTCGGTCCGGAGGTCCGGTGAGGCCCTGCCCCCGCCCGCCCCCGGCACGGAGGCCTTCCTGCACGCGGCGCCGGAAGTGCTGCGCGGCGAGGCCCGCACGCCCGCGACCGACGTCTACCAGCTGGCCTCCACCGTCTGGACGATGCTCGCCGGGCACGCGCCGTTCTCGCCGACGGACGGCGGCCCGTTCGACGCCCGGACGTACGCGGAGCGGGTCCTCTCGGAGGAGCCGAGCCCGGTCCCCCGGCCGGACGTCTCCCGCAAGCTGCGCGGTGTGCTCACCCGGGCCCTGGCCAAGCTCCCCGAGGAGCGCTTCCCGAACGCGTCGGCGTTCGCCGCGGCGTTCGAGCAGGCGCGCACGGCCCGGTCCGCCGCGCCGTCGGCCGGTTCCACCGGCGACCAGGCCCCCTTCTCGGGTACGCGGGAACCGGTGGGCGGGGCACCCGCTCCGGCGACCGGACCCCAGGCGCCCCTGTCGGGACCGCAGTCCCCGGCCGCGCAGTGGTTCCCCAGCGGTCCCCAGGCCTCGCACGCTCCGGTGGCCCCGTGGGCCACCGGGCCGAACACTCCTCCGCACGCCCCCGCCGACCCGTACACCGGTCCGCAGGGTTCCCACGGCGCGCGGCAGGCGCCCCCCGTCTCCCCCGGGGCGGACCCGGCCCCGCCCACGGGAGCCGAGGCGCCGCCGTCCGGCCCCCCGGCTCCCGCCACGGGACCGCGTGCCCCCCTCTCCGCGCCCGGCGGAGCGCAGAACCCCTATTCCGTGCCCTCGGGGCCGTGGACGCCCCCGGCGGCGCCGTCCGGCCCGCAGGTCCCCCACGGTGCGCCCTCCGGACCCCAGGCCCCTCCCGGGGCCCCGTGGCCCTCCGGCGAACCGTCGGCCCACCGCGCACCCTCCGGACCCCACGCCCCACCGAACGCCGCGCCCACCGGTCCCCGGGCGCTGCAGGCCGACCCCGGGCGGCCCCCGTACCCCGCGTACGCGCCGTCCGGCCCGCAGGTCCCCCACGGTGCGCCCTCCGGGCCCCAGGCCACTCCCGGGGCCCCCTGGTCCCCCGGTGACCCGCCGACCCACCACGCGCCCTCCGGACCCCAGGACCCACCGGCCGCCCAGCACGGACCGGCGGCGCTCCCCGTCGCCCCCTCGCCTGCCGCGGGCCGGCCCGGCACGCCTCCGGGCGGCGCCCACCCCCCGGCCGGTCCCCAAACCCCGCGGGAACGGCGGGCGCCGCTGCGCCGCCCCACCGGCCTGGAGGGCAGCAGGCTTCCGGCCCTCGACGCCGGCGGCACGGCCGAGATCATGATGGCCAAGATGCGCGGCGAGGAGATCTCCCCGCTGCGCGCCTGGTCCCGGCTGGAGGGGTGGACCGGCACCGCCGAGTCCTCCTTCCTCCCCGTGGACCGGACCCCGGACGAGAAGGACGACGTCCCCGTGTGGTCCCCCGCGCAGGACGGGGACCGGGGCCAGGCGCGCTGGCGCCGCCACCTCCACATCGGCGTCACCGTCTGCGGCATCCTGCTCGCCACCAGCGTCTCCGGCGTGTTCGCCGCGACCGGCCCCGAGGAGCCCGTGGTGACGGCCGCGGCCGAGGAGCCCGAGCCGGAGGCCCCGGCCGGGGACCCCGCAGCGGACGAGGTCGTCGCGCCCGAGGCCCCGCCGGAGGTCTCCGCGCCGTCACAGGTGCTGTTGTCCGACAACTACGGCTCCGTCGAGCTGGCCTGGACGGACAACAGCGGGGGCACCGCCTCGTTCTTCGTGTTGGGCGGCCCGCAGGACCACCCCCGGGCCACCCTGGCCAGGACCGGCCCCGGCGTGGTGTCCGCCCAGGTCGTCACGGCCGTCACCGCCGTCGAGTACTGCTTCACCGTGGTCGCCGTGGACGGCGCGTCCGCCCCCTCCGACGAGGTGTGCACGACCCGCGCCGCGGACCGGGCGGAGGCCGAACGCCTGGAGGAGGAAGAGGAGGAGCGGCAGCGCGAGGAGGAGGAGCGGGAGGCGGAGGAGGAGGCCGAACCGTCGCCCTCGCCCAGCCCCGGGGCCGCCGACTGACCCCTCCGTCCCGGCCGGGGCGGCGGGTCCGGCGGCGCCGTGCCGCCCTGTCCGACCGTCCGCCTGTGACGGGGGGCATACCGGGCGAGAACGTCCTCGGATAGCGTTTGCTGACTTCAGCCGCGCGTCTACTCTGGGAGCCGTCCCTTGTCCGGGGTCATCATCGGGTTCGGCGTCATCGCCAGCATCGTCGTCATCGGCTACATGTTGGGACGTCTGCCCATCCTGGGTCCTGGGGCCAAGGAGGTCCTCAGCAAGCTGGCCTTCTTCGTGGCCGGCCCCGCGCTGATGTTCACCATCCTGGCCGACACCGACCTGGCCCTCCTCGCCTCCGGTCCGGTCCTGGTCAGCGCGCTCAGCGTCGCCCTGGTCTCCGTCCTCTTCATCGCCGTGGGCGCGGTGCGGCGCTGGGGCGTCGGTCTGACCACCGTCGGCACCCTGTCCGCCGTCTACGTGAACGCGGGGAACCTGGGCATCCCCATCGCCGCGTACGTCCTCGACGACGCCTCGCTGGTCGCGCCCATCCTGCTCATGCAGCTCCTCTTCCTGGCCCCGGTGGCGCTCACCGTCATGGACCTGAGCCGGGGCGAGGTCCGCGGGTTCGGCCCGGTGCTCCGCCGCGCGCTGGGCACCCCCTTCCGGAACCCGGTGGTGATCGCCTCCCTCGCGGGCGTGCTGCTGTCCCTGTCCGGCTGGGAGCCGCCCGCGCCCCTGCTGGAGCCCTTCGAGCTCCTCGGCGGCATGGCGGTCCCGGCGATGCTGCTGGCGTTCGGCATCTCCCTGCACGGCGGGGGCGTGCCGGGCCGGGGACCCGACAGGGCGAAGGTCCTGTTCGGGGTCGTCCTGAAGTCGGTGGTCCTGCCCCTGACCGCGTGGGCCCTGGGCGCCCTGGCGTTCGGGCTGACCGGGCCGTCGCTCTTCGCCGTGGTGGTGCTGGCGTCCCTGCCCACCGCCCAGAACGTGTTCACGTACTCGGTCCAGTACGGGGTCGGCGAGAACATGGTGCGCGAAGTGGTGCTGCTGTCCACCTTCCTCACCGTCCCCGTCCTGGTCACGGTCGCGTTCCTGCTCGGTTGAGCCTCCTCGGTGGTGCTGGCTGTAGTACGGGGACGCCCGGACGCACCAGTGTTTCCGGGAGCCCGGAAACCTAGGTTCGAGGGGTAGGAAGACCACCTCCCGGGAGCACACATGCAACGAGTCCCCCGCGCCCTCCCCCTTCTGGCCGCGCCCCTGATGATCGCCGCCGCGCTCCTGCCCGGCGCGGCCCCCGCCGCCGCCGCCGCCGCGGTCGGAGCCGTCCCTGCGGCCGAGCCCGTCCCGCTGACCGCCGAGAGCGCCCGGGAGTTCGTCGACACCCGTGTCGCCGAACTCCTGGAGGAGCACGGCGCCCCCGGGGTGGCCGTCACCGTCGTCGGCGGCGGGGAGCAGCTGGCCTCCGCCTCCCACGGCTACTCCGACCTGGCCGAGCGGACCCCGCTCGACCACACCGCCCAGGTCTTCCCCCTCGCCTCGGTCTCCAAGTCCCTGACGGCCGCGGCGGTCCTCACCCTGGTGGACAGCGGGGAGATCGACCTCCACGAGGACGTCAACGCCTACCTGCCCGAGGACGCCCGGCTCGCCACCGACGGCATCACCATGCACCACCTGCTCACCCACACCGCCGGCTTCGCCGAGCTGGTCGACATCCCGTTCGCGAGCGACACCGCCGCGCACCTCACCCTGGACGGGGTCGCCCGCACCAGGGAGCCTGAACAGCTCAACGAGCCCGGCCGGTTCCCCGCGTACTCCAACCACGGGTCGGGGCTGGCCGGGTTCATCGCCCAGGAGGTGAGCGGGATCCCCTTCGACGAGTTCGTGGAGCAGACCGTCTTCGGACCTCTCGGCATGGCGGACAGCGGGTTCGTCCAGGTCCACGAGGCCCGGGGGACCCTCGACCTGCCCGCGTTCCACCTGGCGGACGGCTCGGTCCCCGAGGACCTGCACGTGTCCGCTTCCCCCGCCGGCGCCGCCCTCGCCACGACCGACGACATGGCCCGGTTCATGCTGGCCCTGCTCGGCGGGGGTGAGCTCGACGGCGAACAGGTCCTGCCGGAGAGCGTCCCCGCACTGATGACGGACCGGCAGTTCGAGGTCCACCCCGAGCTGGCATCGATCGGCTACGGCACGTACCAGTGGCGCGGCGGGGACTCCCCCGTCCTCGGCCACGGCGGGGACCTGGTGGGCATGCACACCGGTTACACGCTGGTCCCCGCCATCGGCGCGGGCCTGTTCGTCGCCGTCAACGGCGACGACACCTCGCCGGAGACACAGGCCAACCCGCTGCTGGACCTGCGCATGGCCGTGGCCGCCGCGTTCTCCGAGACGTTCGCCCCGCAGGCCCCTCCGTCCGGCGAGGCCGACCCGGGGGCCGACCTCGGCCCGTACACCGGCAGCTACATCACCAGTCGGCGCGCCGGGAGCGGGCCCGCCCAGCTCACCGTCCTCCTCGACAACATGGTCGTGCGGGACGGCGGGGACGGGACGCTCTCGGTCGGCGGCGGGATGGCCCTCGACGACCGCTGGCTCCCCGCGGGGGAGGGCCGCTTCGTCGCGGAGAACGGCGAGGACGAGCTGGTCTTCCTGGAGGAGGACGGCGAGGTCGTCGCCCTCGCCACCGGCTCCAACCCCACGCAGGTCTACGAGCGGACCTCGTTCCTGGCCAGCCCCCTCACGCACGGCGTCGCCGCGGCGGCCTCCCTGCTGGTCCTGTTCACCGCGTTCGTCCAGTTCCGCCGGGCCCGCGACCGGTTCACCGTCGTCGCCCGGGTGCTGGGGGCGCTGACCGCCCTGGCCTGCTACGCCGGCGTCGGGATCCTCGCGTACGGGCTGTTCGTCGCCCCCCACAAGGTGGAGGAGTGGGTCTTCGGGGGGTCCCTCATGCTGACCGCGCCCCTGGCCGCCGCCGTCCCGCTGGCCCTGGCCACCGCCGCCGTGGCCGCGACCGCATGGGCGCGGGGACGGCTGAGCGCGGCCGGGCGGGTCCACCTCTCCCTGGTCGCGGTGGCCGCCGCCGTGTTCGTCGCGGTGGGCGCCCAGTACGGCTTCGTGTGGGGGCTGTCCTGACCCGTCCGGGGTCTCGGGGCCCCGGGGCCGGGTTCCGGACAACGGAATCCCGCGTGTCGGCGGGGCTCCCGGGGGAATACTGACGGTGCGGGCCCGCCCCCTCCCCCTTGGGGGGCGGGCCCTCCTCGCGGGAAGGGGCCGGTG
>NZ_JBSHDN010000145.1:0-16988 GCF_053616335.1 Nocardiopsis sp. NPDC055824 | reverse complement strand
GGCCCCGGGTCCCCCCGCGGCCGCCCCCGTGCGCGCTCCCCCGGTCAGGCCGCGGCTGCGGCCCGGCGCTCGGCGGCCTCCACCACGTTCACCAGCAGCATCGCCCGGGTCATCGGGCCGACACCGCCGGGGTTCGGGGACAGGTACCCGGCGACGTCCGCGACGTCCGGCGCGACGTCGCCGACCAGCCCGGCCTCGGTGCGGGAGACGCCGACGTCCAGGACGGCCGCGCCCGGCTTGACCATGTCACCGGTGATCAGCCCGGGCACGCCCGCGCCCGCCACGACGATGTCCGCGTTCCTCGTGTGGGCGGCCAGGTCGCGGGTGCCGGTGTGGCACAGGGTGACGGTGGCGTTCTCGGAGCGGCGGGTGAGCAGGAGCCCGAGGGGGCGGCCCACCGTGACCCCGCGCCCGACCACGACCACCTCGGCGCCCCGGAGCGGGACCTCGTAGCGGCGGAGGAGCTCCACGATGCCGCGCGGGGTGCACGGCAGCGGGGCCTCCTCCATCAGGACCAGCTTGCCCAGGTTGACGGGCTGGAGGCCGTCGGCGTCCTTGACCGGGTCGATCAGGCCGAGGACCCGGTTCTCGTCCAGTCCCCCGGGCAGGGGGAGCTGCACGATGTAGCCGGTGCAGGCCGGATCCTCGTTGAGCTCGTGGACGGCCTGCTCCACCTCCTCCTGCGTGGCGGTCCCCGGCAGGTCGCGCCGGATGCTCGCGATGCCCACCTGCGCGCAGTCGCGGTGCTTGCCGCGCACGTACGAGTGGCTGCCCGGGTCGTCGCCGACGAGCACCGTCCCCAGTCCGGGGGTGATGCCCTTGGCGTGCAGCTTCGCCACCCTCTCGGCGAGCTCCTCGCGAATGGACTTCGCGACGGCCTTGCCGTCCAGAACGATCGCGCTCATGCGTTACCCCTCGCTGCTGTGAAGCGGAATCAGTGGAAGAAGTGGCGGGTGCCGGTGAGGTACATGGTCACCCCGGCGGCCTTCGCGGCGGCGACGACCTCCTCGTCGCGGACGGAGCCGCCGGGCTGGACCACCGCCCTGACACCGGCGTCGAGGAGGATCTGGAGGCCGTCCGCGAACGGGAAGAACGCGTCGCTCGCGCCCACCGAGCCGCTCGCCCGGTCGCCCGCGCGGGTGACGGCCAGCCCGGCGGAGTCCACCCGGTTGACCTGGCCCATGCCGACGCCGACGGTCGCGCCGCCGGAGGCGAGCAGGATGGCGTTGGACTTGACCGAGCGCACCGCCCTCCAGGCGAACACCAGGTCCGCGAGGGTCGCCTCGTCGGCGGCCTCTCCGCTGGCCAGCGTCCACGAGGAGGGGTCGTCGCCGGGGGCGTCGATCATGTCCCGGTACTGCACCAGCAGGCCGCCGCTGATCTGGCGGTTCTCGACCCCGGACCGGAACCCGCTCCCGTCGGCGACGAGCAGCCGGATGTTCTTCTTGCGGGTGAGGACCTGGAGGGCCTCGGGCTCGAAGGCCGGGGCGACGACGACCTCGGTGAAGATCTCGGCGATCTGGCCGGCGAGCTCCGCGCCGACGGGGCGGTTGGTGGCGATGACGCCGCCGTACGCCGACACGGGGTCGCCGGCGTGGGCCTTGAGGTGGGCCTCGGCGTTGTCGGAGCCGACCGCGATGCCGCAGGGGTTGGCGTGCTTGATGATCGCCACGCACGGCTCGTCGAAGTCGTGGGCGGCGCGCAGCGCGGCGTCGGCGTCCACGTAGTTGTTGTACGACATGGCCTTGCCGTGCAGCTGCTCGGCGCCGGCCAGCCCGGTGGCGGGCTCCCCCTCGACCGTGTAGAGGGCCGCCTGCTGGTGCGGGTTCTCGCCGTACCTGAGCACGTCCCGGCGCCGGTAGCCGACACCGGTGAAGTCCGGCCAGCCGGACCCGGCGGCCTCCTCGTCGGGGGCGTAGGCGGCGGAGAACCACCCCGCGACCGCCGCGTCGTAGGTGGCGGTGTGCCGGAAGGCGAGTCCGGCCAGGCGCTTGCGCTGCTCCGGGGTGAACCCGCCGTCGCGCACCGCCTCCAGGACGGAGTCGTAGGCCGCGGGGTCGACCACGACCGCGACGCTCGCGTGGTTCTTGGCGGAGGCGCGCACCATGGCGGGGCCGCCGATGTCGATCTTCTCGATGCACTCGGCGTCGGAGGCGCCCGAGGCGACGGTGTCCCGGAAGGGGTAGAGGTTGACCACGACCAGGTCGAAGGGGGCGATGCCCAGCTCCTTGATCCTGGCGACGTGCTCGGGGTTGTTCTGGTCCGCGAGGAGGCCCGCGTGCACGGAGGGGTGGAGGGTCTTGACCCGGCCCTCCATGATCTCGGGGAAGCCGGTGACGTCCTCCACGGAGGTGACGGGGATGTCGGCGTCGCGCAGCCGTGCGGCCGTGGAGCCGGTGGAGACGATCTCCACCCCGGCCTCGGTCAGGCCGAAGCCCAGCTCCTCCAGCCCGGTCTTGTCGTACACGCTGATCAACGCACGCCTGATGGCCTGCTGGCTCACCGGTTCTCCTTCGTGTCGGTCGCGTCGGCGACGCTCTGCTCGGTGCGGCCGAACCGCACGTGCCTGCCGTCGACGGTCCAGCCCTCGCGGGCGAGCCGGCCGACCGTGTCGACCAGCATCCGCCGCTCCACCGCCTTGATGCGCTCGTGGAGGCTGGCCTCGTCGTCGTCGTCCTGGACGGGGACCGCGACCTGGTCGATGATCGGCCCGGAGTCGACGCCCTCGTCGAGGAAGTGGATGGTGGTGCCGGTGATGCGGACACCGTGGGCGAGCGCGTCACGCACCGCGTGCGCGCCGGGGAAGGAGGGGAGGAGCGCCGGGTGGATGTTGACCGCGGGGTGGCTGCCGACGACGGCGGGCCCGAGGATCCTCATGAACCCGGCGGAGACGACCAGGTCGGGCTCGTACCCGCTGATGTGCTCGGCCATGGCGGCGTTCCACAGGGCGCGGTCGCCGTAGTCGCGGAAGTGGGCGACGAAGGTCGGCACCCCGGCCCTCTCGGCGAGCTCGATGCCGCGGGTACCTCTGCGGTCGGCGCCGACGGCGACGACGGTCGCCCCGTAGCCGGGGTCCTCGGCCGCCTCCAGCAGGGCGGCCATGTTGCTGCCCGTGCCCGATATGAGGACCACAACTCGCGCGGACAAATGCTTCTCCCAGTGTGTAGAGAACGGTGCGGGAGCGGTCTCCCGGCTCCGGGGGCGCCGGGGGACGGCGCAGCATCCGGATGTCGCGTACGCCCCGCACGGAACCCGGGGCCGGGCCCCGCGTCGTGTGGGGGCGCCCCACCCGCACCCCGAGGAGCAGCCTCCACGGGCGGTCGCGGGTGACGGCCGGGCCCGCTCGGCCCGTCCGCGTTCCCACCCTATCGGGCCGGGTAGCGTCTACCCACGGGGAGTCGGCGTTGGCGCCACTGTGACGGGGGCCGCCACGGCTCCCGGACCAGCCCCGGGACCACCGAGACCCGGCATGCTCCGCCCAGGCGTGAGCGGCCCACCACGCCCCGGCGGGGCGTCCGTAAGGAGAGAACCTTGACCGACAACAGCCCGGAACCGCGAACCGAGGGGCAGCCTCCCAGAGTCGAACGAGGCGGCCTGTGGGGTCTGTTCTTCGGAGCGGCCGGCCTGCTGCTCCCTCCCTACGGGGCCGTGCTGTCCGTGTTCGGCGTCGTGCAGGGTTTCCGGGCGCGGAGAGCGGCGAGACGGAACCGCACCCAGGCCCCGGGAGCCCTGCTGAGCGTGGTCGTGGGAGTGCTCGGCGTCGTGGTGTCGCTGGCCCTGACCTCGGTCTTCGTGGTGTACCGCGACCAGGTGACGGAGTTCCGCGACTGCTCGGCCCGCGCGCACACGGTGACGAGCCAGAAGGTGTGCGACGAGGCGTGGGAGTCGTCCACGGGCCTGCCGCCCACGGTGGTCGCGGCCTGACGGCCCCTTCCGGCCGCCCCTCCCGCCGCGGCCGATCCGCCGGCCGCGCCCCCGGCGCGGGACCCGCGCGTCCCCCCTCCGCCGGGCCGCCGGGCGGCCCGCGGCCGCCGCACGCCCCCTCCCCTTCGTGGTACGGGGTCCCCACCCGATGACCCTGTGTGAGGGGGCGGCGGAAGCCGCCCGGCCGCCCCCTCGGACACCCGCAGACCCCTCCCGCACGCGGGCCGGGCTTTTCCGGCCGCCGCCACGGTGAATCGACTGTTTTCCCCAGTGTCTGCCACCCCCAAAGGGACTACACTTAGTATGCAATCGTTCACTAAAAGTGTTGACCACGCCTGCGCGAGAGGACTCGATGGACAGCGACGTCCCCGGATCGTCCGGACCGGAACTCAGGGAGTACACGGCGCTGCTGCGCCGCCGCTGGCGGCCGGTCTGCGCCGGGGTGGTCGGCGGGCTGGTCCTCGCCACCGCCGCGGTCCTCGCCCTGCCCTCCGTCTACACCTCCGCCACGTCGGTGCAGGTCCGGCCCACCGGGCTGGAGCGGTTCACCGGAGAGCAGTCCGGGCGCCTCGCCGGGGACGTCAACCTCGACACCGAGGCACAGGTCCTGGTGTCGGACCAGGTGTCGGCCGTCGTCGCCCGGACCCTGGCCGGGACCGGATCCGGGCCGGCGCCGGCCACGGCCGAACTGCGCGAGCGCGTCGAGGTCAGCGTGCCCCCCAACAGCAACGTCCTGGAGATCCACTACTCGGCGGGGAGCCCCGAGGCCGCCCGGGCGGGCGCGGAGGCCTATGCCGACGCCTACCTCGCCCTGCGCCGGGCCCGGGTCGACGACCTGATCGACAGCCGGTTGGAAGCACTGCGGGCGGAGCAGGAGAACCGCTACGAGGCCCTCGCCGAGGCGGCCGGGGACGGCACGGCCTCCCCGCAGGCCACGGCCCGGGCCGACGCGCTGCGCCAGGAGATCACCGACCTCGGCAACGGGATCAGCCCGCTCAGCGCCCTCCGTGAGACGGTCAGCCCCGGCTCCGTGATCACCCCGGCCGGGCTCCCGGAGAGTGCGAGCAGCCCCGTCCCCGCGCTGTGGCTGGTCGGCGGCGCGGCCCTCGGGCTCGTCGCGGGCCTGCTCGCGGCCGTGGCCCGGGACCGCCTCGACCCGCTTCTGCGCGACACCGAGGAGACCGCCCGCGTCGGACGGCTGCCGGTCCTGCTCGACCTGTCCGCCCGTTCGTCCCGGTCCCCGTCCGACCGCTCCCCCGGCCTGCTGGGCGAGGAGGGCGGCGGCCAGCGGGTCAACGAGTTCGCGCACCTGGTGCGCGCCCGCCTCGCCGTCCCCGCGGCCGGGCCGGACGGGGAGCCCGGCGGCGCCGGGCTCTCCGAGCGGGCCGGGACCGCCGACGACGGGCCCGGCCGCGTCATCCTCGTCGCCGCGGGCACACCGGGCCGGGCGGGCGCGGCGACGGCCGTCAACCTGGCCGCGGCCCTGGCCCGCACCGGTTCGGAGACGCTGCTGGTCTGCTCGGACCCGAGGACGGACACCGTCGGCGAACTGCTCGGCCTGCCGGAGGGGCCCGGCCTGGCCGAGGCCCTGCTGGAGGGCGAGGACCCCGGGGACCTGGAGGTGCGTCCCGACGCGGTGCCCCGCCTGCGCGTCCTGCGCCACGGGAGCCCGGGACTGACCGCGCCGGTGCAGGGGACGGCCATGACGGAACTGGTGCGGCTGCTGCGCACGAACGCCGACTACGTGGTCGTGTCCGTCGCGGCGGTGGGCGAGCGCGCCGACGCGCACGCCCTGGCCGGGGCGGCCCACCTGCTCCTGCCTGTGGTCGAACTGGACCGGACCCGGCGCGCGGACCTGGTCGGCCTGCTCACCCTCGCGGACCGGTTCGGGGTGCCCGTCCCGGGCACCGCGGTGCTGCCGGCCCAGCCGCAGGCCGGGCCCGCCCCGGTCGCCGCGGAGGGCCCCGCGCCCTCGGAGGACGGGCCGGCCCCCGCCTCCTCCGAACCGGAGGAGGCGGACCCCGAACCCGGGAACCCGGACACCGGGGACACCGGGCCGGAGACCGCGGTCCCTCCGGGCGGCGAGGGCGCCGAACCGGACGTCGTGGTCCCCGCGGACACCGCCGAGGCCGCGGCGGCCGTGAAGTTCGCGTACACCGCCGAGGCGTGGGACGCCCCGTACACCACGGAGGCATGGGAGAGCTCCTACACCGCAGAGGCCTGGGAGACCGCGTGCACCGCCGAGACGGTGGAGACCGACCCGGCCTCCCCGGTGGCCGGGGTCCCCGGCGGGTCCGCCGAGACCCCGGAGAGCGCAGAGGGCCCGGGAAACGCCGAGAACCCGGTGGACGCGGGGGACCCGGAGAACGCAGGGGACGCGGGGGACGGCGGTCCCGCGTCCGTCGACACGTCCGCCTCCGGAGCCCGGCGCTGATGGCAAGAGACTCGTCCGCCCGCGGCCCCCGGGCGTCCGCGACCGTTCCCATGGGCCCCTGGGCGGTACCGGGTCCCGCCCGGGCGTCCGTGCCCGGTCCCCTGCCCGGCGCGGACGCCCCCGGCGCCGCCGGGCGCCCCGTGGTCTGGCTGCTGGCCGGGTACCCGCTCTGGTGGGCGCTGGGAATGGGGCAGTTCGCGTACTGGCTCTTCGCGGTGCCGATGGCCGCCGAGCTCGTCCGCCGCCACCGGACGGCGGGCCTGCGGGTCCCGCCGGGGTTCTGGCTCTGGGCCCTGTTCCTGGTGTGGTCGCTGCTCGGCCTGCTCCTCGTCCCGCTGGACATGCCCGGCACGGTCCCGGGCAGCGGGGGCTACGGCGGCGCCCTCCTGAGGGTGGTCAACTACCTCGTGCTGACCGTGCTGCTGCTCTACGTCGGCAACCTGACCGAACGGGAGCTGCCCGCGCGGGCCGTCGTGTCGGCGCTGTCGGTGCTCTGCCTGGCCACGATCGCCGGCGGCTACCTGGGGATGGCGGCGCCCCGGTTCGAGTTCACCGCGCCGCTGGAGTACCTGCTGCCGCCGGGGCTGGCCTCCGACGCGTACATGCAGGCCCTCGTCCATCCCGCGTCCGCACAGGTCATGGACATCTTCGGATACGACTCGGCCCGCCCCAAGGCCCCTTGGGAGTACACCAACATCTGGGGGTACATGCTCTCCCTGCTGCTGGTGTGGCTGGTGGTGGGCTGGGTGGTCCAGGGGACCGGCTGGATCCGCTGGGGCGCATCGGCGGCCGCCGCCCTGGCGGTGGTCCCCGCCGTGTACTCGCTCAACCGGGCGCTGTGGGCGGGCCTGGCGCTCTCCCTCGCCTACGGCGCCGCGCTCGCGCTGCGCCGGGGCCGGGTGGTGCTCGTGGGGACCTGCGCGGCAGCCGCCGTCGCCGCGCTGCTGGTCCTGGCGGCGTCGCCGCTCGCGGACGTGGTCAGGGCGCGCGCCGACACCCCGCACAGCGACGACGGCCGGGCCGCCACCAACGCCGCGGCCGTGGAGGCGGCCGACCTGTCGCCCGTCATGGGGTGGGGCACCACGAGGGAGTCCCAGGGCAGCCCGGACTCGATCGCGGTCGGCCCCACGTCGGAGTGCCCCGGCTGCGGCCAGCACGTCATCGGCAACGCCGGGCAGCTCTGGATGACCCTCATCACGACCGGCTGGGTGGGCGCCTCCCTCTCCACCGGGTTCTTCGCGTGGGTCGCGTGGCGCTACAGGTCGACGGCCTCACCGGTGGGACAGGGCGCGCTGCTGACCGTGCTGCTGCTGTTCTGGTACATGTTCTTCTACGTCGCGCTGATGTCCCCGCTGGCGGTCACCATGGTCGCCGTCGCCCTGCTGTGGCGGGACGGCGAGCCCGGACTCCGGCGGCGCGGGGCCGCGCGCACACGCGGAGGTCTGCGTTGAACAGCGAGACGACCTATCTGACCGACCTCGCCGCGGTGCTGTGGCCGTGCGGGGGGCTGCTCGGGCCCGGGGACAGGGGCATGCGGCGCCGGGTCCGCCGCGACCGCGGCAACCAGTACCTGCCGGTGCCCAGCGCCCACAACCCCCGGGTCATCCTGCCCGCGTACAACCGCTCGGCCGCCACCCGCGGCATCACGTCCTTCGCGCAGGGGCACTCGCTGCGGGAGAGGGCGCGCACGCTGCTGCTGACGGGGGCGTTCGCCACCGGGATGGCCCCGCTCCTCCTCCGCGACCGCCTGTACGTGGGCGCGGGCCCCGGGATCGAGCACGCGCTCACCGCCGCCCTCGACCGCGACCTGTCCATCGCGATCCACGTCGGTCCGCCCAGGGCCAACCGCAAACCCGTCCTGCTCCTGCTCACACCGGGCGGACGGACCATCGGCTACGCGAAGGTCGCCGTCAACGACCTGACCTCGCGCCTGGTGCGCGCCGAGACGCGGGCCCTGCGGCACCTCGCCGGGTCCCCCCTGAGGGACGTGACCGTGCCGCGCCTGCTGTACGAGGGGGAGTGGAACGGCCACCCGCTGCTGGTGCAGGAGGCCCTGCCGGTCGGGGAGCAGACGGACCGGCCCACCCGCCGCCAGCTGCTGCGCTGTGTCACGCAGATCACCGCGGTGGCGGGCGTGCGGGAGCTGAGGCTCTCCACCAGCCCCTACCGGCACTCGCTGGAGGAGCGGATCGTGGCGCTGGGCGCCCGGCCCGAGGCCGCGCCGCTGCGCGCCGCCCTGCGGCGGCTGCCGGACGTGCGCGTGCCGTTCGGGGCCTGGCACGGCGACCTCACCCGGTGGAACATCGCCAGCACGGCGCGGCGCGCGTTCGTGTGGGACTGGGAGCGGCTCTGCCTGGACGCCCCGGCGGGCTTCGACGCCCTGCACTACGACCTCAACGAGTGCGTGCAGGCCGGGGTCCACCCCGGCGTGCACCAGTGGCTGGACAGCGGCTCGCGGCTGCTGCGCGACCCGCTCATGTCCGGGACCGGGCTGCGCCCGCACACCGTGTCCACCGTCATGGCGCTGTACCTGATCGACCTGGCCACGCGCTACCTGCACGACCGGCAGGCCGAGAGCGGCGGCCGCCTCGCGGCCGTGGACGACTGGCTGCTCCCCGCGCTGGAAGGGCTCCAGGAGAGAGCCGCCCACGAGGCCGCCGGTCCCGCCTGACCCGGGACCCGCGTCCCCGCGGCGGCGCGGTGAGGGGACCGCGCCGCCGACACGCCACCGACACCGGGCCGCGACGGCCGCCGGCGCCCGCACCGGCGCACGTCCGCGGCGCCTGCCGCCGGAACCGCCCGCCGGGCGCCGGCGGACACCACGTCCGCAGACCAGAGAGGGATCACCCGATGCCGCGGAACACCTCCCCCGCACTGCTCCATCGCCTGGCAGCTCCTGCCCGGCGGGCCCTCCTGCCCCTGGCCGACGGCCTGGGCGGGATGACCAGCTCCGCCCGCGCCGTTCCCGACTTCCTGATCTGCGGCGCCCAGCGCGCGGGCACCACGTCGCTGTTCAAGGCCCTGGGCCGGCACCCGGCCGTGACCGGCCCGACCCTGCGCAAGGGCGTCCACTACTTCGACACCGGGTACGGCCGCGGCCTGGACTGGTACCGGTCCCACTTCCCCCTGCGCGCGACCCTGCGGGCACGCCGGGGGCGGCCCGGGGTGAGGGTGTTCGAGTCCAGCCCGTACTACCTGTTCCACCCCCTGGCCGCCGAGCGCATCGCCCGGACCCTGCCCGAGGTGCGGGTGGTCGTGATCCTGCGCGACCCGGTGGAGCGGGCGTACTCGGCGCACGCGCACGAGTCGGCGCGCGGGTTCGAGACCGAGCCCTTCGCCCTCGCCGTGGAGCTGGAGGCCAAGCGGCTCTCCGGCGAGGAGGAGCGCCTCGCCGGGGATCCGGGGTACCGCTCGCACGCCCACCAGCACCACGGGTACGTGGCGCGCGGGCACTACGCGGACCAGCTGCTCAGGATGGAGCGGCACCTGGGGCGCGACCGGATCCACGTGGTGGACCACGCCGACCTCTTCGACGGGACGGCGCGTGCGCTGGCCGGGATCGAGCGGTTCCTGGGGCTGCCCCCCGGTCCGGGGGAGGCCCCGGGGCGGCACAACGCGCGTGAGCGCGCGGGGATGCCCGAGGGGCTGCGGGCGGAGCTGACGGAGCGGTTCGCCGAGAGCGACGCCCGCCTGGCGGCCTGGTGGGGGCGCACACCCTCGTGGCGCGCGTGACCGACACCGCGGACCGGCGGGACGCGGGCGGGACGGCCGGACCGGGGGCGGGTCTGCGCCCCGTCCTGCGCGGCGGCGTCGTCAACATGGCGGGGGCCGTGGTCGGGGCCGGGCTGAACCTCCTCCTGATCGTGGCCATCACCAGGGCGTTCTCGCAGGAGACGGCGGGCCTGCTGTTCTCGGCGACGTCGGTGTTCCTGATCGCGGCGGTCGTGGCGAACCTGGGCGCACCGGACGGGCTCGTGTACTTCATCGCCAGGATGCGCGTGTTCGGCCGGCCCGGGGCCGTGCCCCGTCTGCTGCGGCTGGCCATGGGGCCCGCCGTCGGCGCCGCGTGCGTCCTGGCGGGAGCGCTGCTGGTGTTCGCCGAGCCGATGGCCGGCGCCCTGGGGAGCGGGGAGGCCGCGGCCTACCTCCGCCTGCTGGCGGTGTTCCTGCCGTTCGCGGTGCTCACCGACTCCGCGCTGGCGGCGGCGCGCGCACACCACGACATGGCCGGCACCGTGCTGGTGGACCGGGTGGGGCGCCCGCTGGCACAGCTGGGGCTCGTGGCGGGGATCGCGGTCACGGGATCGGCCGGGCTGCTGGCGCTGGCCTGGGCGGGGCCGTACCTGCCCGCCGCGGCGCTGGCGTGGTTCTGGCTCGGTCGGATCCTGCGGGGTGCGCGGCCCGGGGCGGGCCCGGGGCACGGGCCGGGAGCGGGTGCGGACCGGGGGGACCAGGCTCGCGAGGACCCCGCCCCGGCGGGGGGCGCCGGGGCCGAGCCGGTCGCGGCCCGGGAGTTCTGGACGTTCGCGCTCCCCCGCGCGCTGGGCGGGCTCGCCCAGATGGGGGTGCAGCGCGGCGGCGTGGTGCTGGTCGCCCTCTTGAGCGGCCTGGCCGGCGCGGCGGTGTTCACGGCCGCCACCCGGGTCATGGTGGTCGGCCAGTTCGGCACGCAGGCGGTGCTGTTCGCCGCCCAGCCGAGGTTCGCCGAGCAGGTGGCGACGGGGGACCACGAGGGGATCAGGTCCCTGTACCGGGCGGGGACCGCGTGGCTGCTGTGTATGACAGGGCCGCTGTACCTGTCGGTGCTGGTGTTCGCCCCGGAGGTGATGCGGCTCTTCGGACCGGGCTACGCGGAAGGGGCGACGGCGCTGGTCGTGGTGTGCGCGGGGCAGCTGCTGGGGTCCGTGCTGGGCATGGGCGACCTGATCCTGACGATGACGGGACGCACCGGGCTGAACCTCCTGAACAACATGCTGTCGCTGGCCGCGAACGTGGCCGTGTGCGTGGCGCTCGTGCCGTGGGCGGGGGCCACGGGGGCGGCCGTGGCCCTGGTCGCGGCGGTCCTGGTCCGCAAGGCGCTCCCGCTGTGGCAGCTGCGGTCACAGGTGGTGCTGCACCCGTTCGGTCGGCCGGTGGCGGCCGCCGCGCTCAGCGCCGTGCTGTGGTTCGGCGCCCTGCCCCTGCTGGCGGACGCGGTGGCCGGCGGCGGATTCGCGGCGGCGGCAGCGGCCCTGACCGCGGGCGTCCTGGGCCACGCGGCGACGGTGTGGTCGCTGAGGGGGCTTCTCGGCCTGCGCCCGCGCGGATGAACCGCGCCGCCGCCCCCGGTCGCGGGCGGTTCGGGCGTCCCCCGCGCCCGCGCCGCCCGAGCCGCCCGCCCCGGGCCCTCGGATCGCGGGCAGCTCGGGTACGGGCCCCGGGGTCCGCGCGCCCTGCCCCGGATCCGCCCTTCCCGGACCGCGTGCCGTGTGGCCGCGCCGCGGCGACCCGCGCGGCACGGGGCGCCGACCATCCGTATGACTACTCTCAGTTATGGAATGATGACAACATGCCTGCATCCCCGGTTCTCCTGGTGGCCTCCAGCGGTGGTCACCTCACCCAGCTGTGCTCGCTCCGCCCCTGGTGGCAGGGGCGCGAGCGCGCGTGGGTGACCTTCCGGACCCCCGACGCCGAAGCCGCCCTCGACGGCGAGCGGGTGCACTGGGCCTTCCACCCCACCACGCGCGACGTCGGCAACCTGCTGCGCAACACGTGGCTGGCCCTCAGGGTCCTGCGCGAGCGGCGCCCCTCCGCCGTCGTCACGACCGGCGCCGGGGTGGCCCTGCCGTTCTTCGCCCTGGCCTGGCTGCTGCGGATCCCGACCGTCTACATCGAGGTCTACGACCGCATCGACACGCCGACCCTCACCGCGCGCCTGTGCCGGCCCTTCACACGCCTGTTCCTCACCCAGTGGGAGGAGCAGCGGACCTTCATGCCGACCGCCATCACGGTAGGACCGCTCCTGTGACAGAACAGACCACCCGTCCGACCCAGAGGCCCGAGGCCGGCGACCACCCCGACGTGGTCGTCAGCATCGGCACCGACCACCACGCCTTCGACCGCCTGGTCCGGTGGACCGACGACTACGCCCGCCGCCACCGGGACCTGAGCATCCTGGTGCAGCACGGTCACAGCACCGCGCCGGAGGTCGCCGCGGGCACGCCCTTCCTTCCCGGCGACGAACTCGGCGCCCGCATGCGGGAGGCGCAGGTGGTCGTCACCCACGGCGGTCCGGGGACCATCGTCCAGGCGCGCCGGGCCGGGCACCTGCCCGTCGTCGTCGCCCGCGACCCCGAGCTGGGCGAGCACGTGGACGACCACCAGCTCCTCTTCGTCCGCCGTCTGGAGCAGGCGGGCCGGGTCCGCGCCTGCTCCAGCCCCCAGCAGCTGTCCGCGCTCATCGACGAGGCCCTCGCCTCACCGGAGGCGTTCCGCGTCCGCCCCTCCGCCGACGGGGGCCCGGAGCGGGCGGCGCTGCGCGCGGGGGAGCTGATCGACCTGCTGACGGACACCTGCGCCGGTCCCGGCGCACCGGAACCCGTCGTGCGGCCCGCCGGCGCCTGGCCCGAGGTGACCGTGGTGGTGCCCACCCGGGACCGCCCCGAGCTGCTGCGCCGCACCCTGCGCGCGGTCGAGGAGCAGGAGTACCCGGGCCGCATCACCACGATCGTGGTCTTCGACAACGACCAGCCCGACCCCGCCCTGGCCCGCGCCGACGGCGAGCGCCCCGTGCGCGTGGTCACCAACACCCTCACCCCCGGCCTGGCCGGGGCCCGCAACACCGGCGTGCTCGCGGCCGACACCGAGCTGGTCGCCTTCTGCGACGACGACGACACCTGGATGCCGGGCAAGCTCAGGGCCCAGGTGGAGGTCATGCGCGCCGAGCCGGGGACCGAGATGGTGTGCTGCGGCATCAGGGTGGTCTACGACCGGGTCGAGGCGGAGCGGAGCCTGGACCGCACCAGCGTCACCTTCGGCGACCTGCTCGCGTCGCGGCTGACGGAGCTGCACCCGTCCACGTTCCTGATCCGCCGCGGCGCCATGCTCGACGGGTGCGGGACGGTCAGCGAGGAGATCCCGGGCAGCTACGGCGAGGACTACGAGCTGCTGCTGCGGCTGGCCAGGCGCGCGCCCATCCGCAACATCCCCGAGCCCGGCGTACGGGTCCTGTGGCACCGCCGCTCCCACTTCGCCGGCCGCTGGCAGACCATCTCCAAGGCGCTGCGCTGGCTGCTGGAGCGCTACCCCGAGTTCCGGCTGGTGCCGCGCGGCTACGCCCGCGTCGCCGGGCAGATCGCGTTCGCGGAGGCGTCGGCGGGCCGGCGCGGGGCCGCGCTCGGGTGGATCGGCGCCACCCTCCGGCACCGGGCGGCCGAGGGGCGCGCCTACCTGGCGCTGCTCGTGGTGTGCGGTGTGCCGCCCGGGTGGATCACGCGCGCGCTCCACCTGCGCGGGAGGGGTGTGTAACCTCGTGTGCCGTGTCCCGGGCCCGTCCGGGACACGGACGAGACGGGGGAGCACATGGTCAGGGAAGCTGCGGTCGGGGACGTGGAGCGGGCGGCGGACACGCTCGCCGCGGCCTTCGCGGACTACCCCTTCACACGCCACACCATCTCCGCCGACGACCACGCGGCCCGGCTGAGGGAGTTCCAGCGGCTCTTCCTCGCCGAGATCGGCCTCCCGCACGGCCGGGTCCTGGTGTCCGAGGGCCTGGACGCCGTCGCGGTCTGGACGACCCCGGACTCCGGCGGCGCGGAGGCCGTCATGGAGCGCCTGCTGCCCACGTTCGTGGAGCTCGCGGGCGATCGGGCCGCGGCCTACGCCGCGGCCGAGGAGGAGATGGGCCGCCACCGCCCGGCGGAACCCGTGTGGTTCCTGGGCACGGTCGGCGTCCACCCGGGCTCGCAGGGGCGGGG
The DNA here is from genome assembly GCF_053616335.1 of Nocardiopsis sp. NPDC055824. Lineage (NCBI taxonomy): Bacteria > Bacillati > Actinomycetota > Actinomycetes > Streptosporangiales > Nocardiopsidaceae > Nocardiopsis > Nocardiopsis sp. NPDC055824. The sequence continues at coordinate 2,675 of NZ_JBSHDN010000145.1, read as the reverse complement.
TCTGGGGCGCTCGGTCGTCGCCGCCGGGCTGCGCGAGGCCGACGCGGCCGGGGTCCCCGCCTTCCTGGAGACCTCCGCGTACGGCAACGTCGGCCTCTACGAGTCCCTGGGGTTCGCCGTGACCGCGGAGTACGACCTGCCGGACGGCGGTCCGAGGACCTGGTCCATGGCCCGGCCCGTCGGGGGCTGAGGCGCCTCCCCCCGGCGGACCGCCCGCGCCCGCCCCGTTTCCCGTGCCGCGCGCCCCGGGCGCCCCGCGGGGCGCCCGGGGCCTCCGGCCTCAGTCGCGCCGGGCGGCGTCCTCCGCGAGGCGCCGCACCCGCTCGGGCAGGCGCACGTACGGGTCCTGTCCGGCCAGCTGGAACCCCCGCTGGGCGTACTCGTTGGCCCCGATGCGGAAGTCGCACCCCGGGGTCAGCTCGTTGTCCCACATCTTGACCGCGCGCACCCGCTCGTAGCGGCGCAGGACGTCGGGGATCTCGGAGTACCACTCCAGGGTCTCGCGGGGCCCGATGTCGGTGGTGCCCATCTCGCCGATCATCACCGGCTTGTCCGGGTCGATGCCGTGCGCGGGCCCCTCGGTCTGGATCCAGTCGTAGGCGGGGCGCAGGGCCTCCTCGAACGAGTGGGTCTCGGTCCAGTTCGGCTGGGCGTCGCAGGTGGACATGTTGTACGCCTCCCAGCTGATCCAGTCGACGTAGTCGTTGCCCGGCCAGAGCCCGGGGAGGCGGTCGAGGTTGGCCTCCCACCCGGTCACGTTCCACACCCAGATGGCGTTGTCCGCGCCCTCGGCCCGGTAGAGGTCCACGATGTGCCTCCAGGAGGCCACGAACTCCTCGGGCGTGCCGCGCTTGTTGTAGCGCCTGTTGGCGTCGGCCTCGTGGTCGAAGGTGACGAAGTAGGGCACGCCCAGCTCGGCGATGCCGCGCGCCTGGGACCGCAGCTGCTCGTCGAACTCGCCGTCGGCGATCGACGCGTAGGAGACGGCCGGGTGTCCCGGGCGGGTGAAGCGGCGGGCCTCGATGTTGGTGTGCACGAACTTGCCCTCGGCGGCCATGCTCCGCTCGCGCCGTCCGGGGATGTCCGCCTGGTCGATGCCGCGCCAGGTGTACACGATGTCCATGTCGCGGTCGGCGGCCTGCTCCAGCTGCTCCACCCGGTTCTCGTAGGGGCTGGCCCCCCACCAGACCCCGCAGGAGGGCTCCAGGATCTCCGACACCGTGCAGCGGTACTCCCTCGCCGCGGGCAGTCCGAGGAACGTCGCCGCGTCCTCGGACGGCGTGTCGGGCGGGACGGACCGGCGGTCGGGGGCCGTGGCCTCCCCCGGTGGCGCGCTCGCGGCGCCGACAAGTGTCATGGCGAGGGCGAGTGCCCCCGCGGCCGCCATGGCCCGTACCGGTCCCCTGTCCACTTCGAGCCCCCTAGCCAGAAGAAACACAACCTAGAGTGTTCACTTGACTACTATACGTTACAATTTCGGCACGCAACACCCTCACCCGGCCCAACGCGACACGTCCTCGGAAATCGGACCCCGCCACGGCACAAGCCCCGGGACACGGGCGGGAGAAAGCCGCGGACGCGCCGGGAACGGGAGCCCGTTCCGCCACGGGGATCTCAGTATCCGTAGCGCCTGCGGGACGGGGCCGTCACCGCGGTCACCAGGTGGCGCCGCCAGGGCGCCAGGGACTCCCGCCACCCGTGGTCGGCACGCACGCCGATCCGGCCCGCGGTGAACCGCATGGGGTTCCCCGACACCGCGTGGCCCCCGGAGAGCCGGCCGCTCCCCCCGGCCGCCAGCGGGCCGCCCGCGCCCCCGGTCTCGCCCGTGTAGCCCGAGAACGCGGCGATGCGGGCGAACTCCGCGCCCGGTTCGGCGACGAAGTCCTCGTAGCGGACCCTCAGGGTGGGGGTGCCGAGCCCGGCGAGGGCGTCGAACGCGGCGTTCTGGGCCATCCACTGGACCGCCGCGCGTCCGGCGGAGTACCTCGCCATCTCCGGTTCGCTGCTGGCCTCGCTCGCGTCCGGGCGGATCGTCCTCTTGCCCCAGGAGTGGGCGACGGCGCGGGGGTCGCGCACCACGTGCAGCAGCCGCATCCGGGAGCCGTAGCGCAGGCGCAGGCACGCGGCCAGGGAGGCGTGCTTGCTGGCGTCCACGATCACGCGCGCGCCGCTGACCCGGGACACGGCCGCGTAGAGGCGGTGGTAGAGCTCCGTGTAGCGGTCGCAGCGGGCGGAGAGGCGGCCCTCGCGCGCACCGTCCAGCAGGGCCGGCAGGAACCGGGTCCGGTCGACCCCGTCCTTGAGCCGCAGCACCTGTCCGGCGTCCAGGCGGCCCCAGCCGCCGAACGCCTCCTCGCCCACGTCGGTCCAGAACCCGCACTCGGAGAACGGCCGGCCGCAGCCGCACCTCTCGTTCTCCACCAGCCCCCGGCGCCACAGGTGCACGATCTCGCCCACCGAGCAGAACCCGGGCAGCTCTCCGAGCAGCAGCTCGATGAGGGTCGACCCGGACCGGCCCATGCCGCCGACGAACACCAACCGATAACCGTCATCCACACCCTCAGACTATTACCACCGGTCACGATCCGACATCGGAACGCGACTTCCCGCCGGGGGGCGGGCCCCGGCGGGAAGTCGTTTCCCGGAGACGGCGAACGGCCCCGGTCGGGGAGGTC
>NZ_JBSHDN010000144.1:0-17108 GCF_053616335.1 Nocardiopsis sp. NPDC055824 | reverse complement strand
GGGCCGGCCGTCGGCGCGGACCGCCGACCGGCACGGGCCGGGCCCCGGCAGGGGGCCGTGCGCGGGGCGCGCCGGAGGCGTCGGGGAAATGCGGTCGCGGCGTCCGCCCGGATACGGCACAGTGCGTCCATGGACGACGGCCGGGGACTGGACACGGACGGCGCGATCGCGCGCGAGGGCTCGCTCGCGCGGGTCGGGCCGGCCTTCGCGCCCGTGGTGGAGGCCGCCCGCGCCCGGATCGCCGGTTTGTTCGGCGACGCGCTGCACAGCGCCTACCTCTACGGAAGCGTCCCCCGGGGCACCGCGGTCCCCGGGACCTCCGACCTCGACCTGCAACTGGTGTTCCGCGACGCCGTGACCGGGGAGCAGCGGGAGGCGGCCGGGGAGATGGAGGCCGGCCTCGACGCCGCCTTCGGCGAGGTCGACGGGGTGGGCGTCCTGCTGGGGTCGGTCCGCGACGCGCTCAGCGAGCTCGAACGGCACGACTTCGGTTTCTTCCTCGCCTGCCTGTGCACGCCCCTGCTCGGCGAGGACCTCGCGGACCGGCTGCCGCGCTACCGCCCCACGTCCCTGCTGGCGCGCGAGACCAACGGGGACCTGCACCTGGTGCTGCCCCGCTGGCGGGAGCGTGCCGGGCGGGCGGAGACCGCGGCCGAGCGCGCGGGGCTCGGACGCGGCGTCGGCCGCCGCCTGGTCCGCACCGGCTTCACCCTGGTCATGCCCCTCTGGGGCGGCTGGACCAGCGACCTCGACGAGTCCGCCGAGATCTTCGGCCGCTACCGTCCCGACCGCCTCGGGCAGATGCGGGCGGCGGTCGCGGAGGGCCGTGCCCCCTCGGGCGACCCGGAGGTGCTGGAGGAGCTGATCGAGGACCTGGGACCCTGGCTCGCGGCCGAGTACCGGGCGGTCCACGGGGAGAAGGCCCCCCGCCCCTGAGCGGCGGGCGCCGACCGCGACCCGGAGCGTTTCCCGCGTCTCTCGGGCCCCCGCCCCCGGGTGACACGTGACACGGCCCCCGCGCACGTCATCGGGTAGTGTCCGGACCCGTGAGCCATGTGACCGCGGCGGACGGAACCCGCATCTGGTACGACACCCTCGGTGAGGGCGACCCCCTCCTGCTCCTCAACGGGCAGTCCCTCGACCACGGGATGTGGGAGGGCGTCCGCGCCGGGCTGGCGGCCGGGCACCGGGTCGTACGGGTGGACTTCCGGGGCACCGGAGGCAGCGACGCGCCCCTGGGCGAGCCCTACACCTTGGAGCTGTTCGCCGAGGACGCCCTGGCCGTCCTGGACGCCCTGGAGATCCCGAGGGCGCACGTCTACGGGTTCTCCATGGGCGGGAAGGTCGCCCAGGTGTTCGCGTCCGCGGCGCCGGACCGCGTCGGCGCGCTCGTCCTGGGCTCCACCGGTCCGGGCGGGGCCGACGAGGTGGAGCGCCCGGCTTCGGCCACCCTGGCGCTGCGCCGGGCCAACACCGCGGCCGGGCGGGACGCGATCGCCGAGCTGTTCTACTCGCCCGCGTGGGCGTCCGCCCATCCCGAGGCCGTCACCGGCATCCTTCCGCACGGCCCCCTGCGCGCCCAGCGCCTGCACTTCGGCGCGAGCACCGGCTACGACGGCCGGGACCTGCTGCCGGGCATCCAGGCGCCGACCCTCGTCGTGCACGGCGAGGACGACGAGCTGACCCCGGTCGGCAACGCCGCCCTCCTGGCCGGGAGGATCCCCGGCGCTCGCCTGCTGGTGCTGCCGGGGATGCGCCACGGCTACCTGCACGAGGACGGGCCGAAGGCCACCCGCGAGGTCCTCGACTTCCTGGCGGGCCACCCGCTCTAGCCGGAACGCCCGCCGCGCCGCGGCTGTGCCCCCTCGCCGCCGGACGCTCCCGTCCGCCGGTCGGCCGGACCCGTGCCGCGGTGTCCGCCGCGGGTCCAGCGGGCCCGGCCCGGGCCCCGCCCCGCCTTCTCCCGCACCACCCCCCACCACCCCCGCCCCCACCCCACCCCACCCCAGGAGGACCATCCATGCCGGACGACGCCGGGAAGCCCTCGGAGACGGAACAGCTGAGAAGGCGCGTGACCCGACTGGAGATCAGGGCGCGGGAGTCCTCCGCCGCGGAGTCCAGGGCGCGGACGGCCGCGGCGGGTTCCGCGGCCGGGGCCGTCGCCCTGTTCCTCTCGCTGTCCCTGCCCTGGGCCCGGGAGGAGGTCCCGTACGCGTACGACATCAGCGACGAGGGCGTTCCCAGCATGTACGGGGTGCGCGCGTCCGCCACGGGATGGGACGTGCTGGCGGCGTCCTTCGAGGACGAGCGCCTGCTCCTCGCCGCGGCCTTCACGGTCCTCCTCGTGCTCCTGGCGGTCGCGGTGTGCGCGGTCGTGACCTGGTCGAGGGTCCTCTTCGTGACGGTCCAGGTCCTCGCGGCGGCGTCCCCGCTGCTGTTCCTGTTCTCCTGGCCCCGGAACAGCGGCGATCTGGCTGCGGGTCCGGGGCTGGCGGCGGCGGTGTTCGCCTGCGCGGTACTCGTGCTGTCCGCGCGCCTGGCCGCGCACAAGGACTCGCGCTCCCCGGACCGCTGAGTGGTCGCCGGGCCGCCTCGGCGGCGGGGCCGGGGGAACCGGCCCCGCCGGTCGCCCCCGCCGCCGCGGTCCCGCCGGGGGCGCAGGCGTCGGCCTCGCGGCCCGACGCGAGGAGTGCCGACGGCATGGGGGAGGCCGTCCGTCAGACGGGCGGGGGGAAGTCCGTGCGGAGCCGGTCCAGGACGCGCCGGTCGCGCTTGGTCGGGCGTCCGGCCCCCCGGTCCCGGCGGATGACCGGAAGGTTCGCCTCGGGCGGGGCCTCGGGGGTGTTGTCGGCGTAGCAGCGGACGGCGACCGGGGCGCTGACGCGCTTCTCGATGACGTGGCCGACCTCCACGATCCGCGTGGTCCCGTGCAGGCGGACCCGCACCTCGTCGCCGGGCTTGACCGGGGAGGCAGGCTTGGCCGGGCGGTCGTTGACGCGCACGTGCCCGCCCCGGCAGGCCTGCGCCGCGTCGGCGCGGGTCTTGACCAGGCGTACGGCCCACAGCCAGCGGTCGACCCGGGTGCTGTCCGGTCCGGGCGGAAGGGGGGCCGGTGACTCGTTCACGCCGGGTCCTCTCGGGGTCGTCGGGGTGGTGGAGCGGATGCCTGCCACTCTAGGCGGGAGCCGGTACGAAGTACTCCGAAACCGCGCTAGAGTTGTACCAGCAACGAGGTCCTGTGGAGCAGTTAGGAGTGCTCGCCACCCTGTCAAGGTGGAGGCCGCGGGTTCAAATCCCGTCAGGACCGCATGAGAAGGCCCGGTGTCCCAGGACGCCGGGCCTTCGGCGTTCCCGGGCCCCGGGCGATCCGGTCCTCCGGGGGTCGCGCCCGGCCTCCGGGGAGCGGCCGGGGCGCGCCGCCCGCCGTGTTCCGCCGTGCTCGGAGAACATGGGAGGCGCACGCCGGGTCGCGCACGGCGCCGTGCCCGGTCCCCGGGGCCTGCCGTGCCGCCGGGGGCGGTGCGGTTCCGTCCGCCGCGCGCGGGTTGAGCGCGGCGGAGGCCGGGGAGACCGGTGCGGGGCCGCCCGCGGGCGACCGCGGCCGGGGCGCCGACGAAGCAGGACACGGAAGGGCAGGGGCACTGTGAGCTACCGGTACGCCGTCGAGCGGACCGACCACTCGGCTCTGGCGAGCGGGCAGGTGCTGCGGTCCGCACCCGGTTTCCCGGGCTTCCCGGTGCGGCTGGCGAGCGAGCTGTTCCAGCGGGCGATGGTGCACACCAAGGAGGAGCGCGTGCGCCTCTGGGACCCCTGCTGCGGCAGCGGCTACCTGGTCACGGTCCTGGGCTTCCTGCACCGCGAACGGCTCACGCGCGTCCGCGCGGGCGACGTGGACCCGGACGCCGTCGCCCTGGCGGCCCGCAACCTCCGCCTGCTCTCCGCCGAGGGGCTGGCCGAGCGCGAGGACGAGCTCCGGCGCTCCGCCCGCGACTTCGGCCGCCCGGAGTTCGTCGAGCGCGCCGAGGCCGCCCGCGACCTCGCCGCAGGGCTGTCCGCCACGGGCGGCGACCTGCCCCACGAGGCGGTCGTCGAGGACGTGTTCTCCCTGCGGGAGCCGGTGGGGGCGGACCTGGTGGTGACCGACGTGCCCTACGGCGAGATGACCTCCTGGGCGGGGGCCGTCCCGGAGGACGGGGGCCCCGGGACCCCAGGGCACGGGGGCGGTACCGGGCACGCGCCGGCCGACCGCCGCGAAGGCGGCGGATCGGCCGGGGGAGGGGCGCCGCTGCGGGCGATGCTGGCCTCCCTGGGGCGGGTACTGCCCGAGCACGCCGTCGTGGTGGTGACCGCGAGGACGAGGCGGGTCGCCCTGCCGGAGGGCGTCAGGGCCCTGGAGCGCGTGAAGGTGGGCAACCGCGCCGCCGCCCTCGTCCGCGCCCGGGACATCGCCCCCTGACGGCCGTGGCGGGCCCCGACCGCTCGCCGCCCCTCCGGGCCCCGGTCCGTGCGCCTGAGGCGAGCCCTCCGGGCACGGCCCCTCCGGGAGGCGTCGCGTCAGGGGCGGGGGACCGGACCGGTCCCGGGCCCGGGGCCGTCCGCGCGGGCCGCGCGCCGGGCTCCCCGGCCCGGGGTCAGGCGGACACGCCGCGGAAGGCCCGCGAGGTGTACAGGGCCACCGCCAGCGAGACCGCGGCCAGCAGGACGAAGCCCAGCGTGTAGGCGCCCGTCGCCTGGTAGACGACCCCCATCAGCAGCGGCGGGAAGTAGCCGCCCAGACCCCCGGCCGCACCCACGAGCCCGGTCACGGTACCGACCCTGGACGGGTCGACCAGCTTCGCGACCAGAGCGAACACGGCGCCCGTGCCCAGGCCCAGCGACAGCGCGATCAGCACGAAGGCCGCACCCGCCGGGAACTCCGCGGGCGGGTGCAGGGCCAGCACGACCGCGAACACGCACGTGCCGAGGAACGACGCCAGGCACACCCGCACCGGGCCGAGCCGGTCCGACAGGATGCCGCCGACCGGCCGGGCGACCACGGCGGCGACCGCGAAACCGGCGGTGCGCACCCCGGCATCGGTCTGCGCGTAGTCGTACGCCATCGTCAGCAGGGTCGGCAGATAGGTGGAGAAGGCCACGAACCCGCCGAAGGCGACCGCGTACAGCAGGGACGCCTGCCACGTCGCCTTGAGTCTGAGCGCCTCGCGCATCCCCGGCAGGGCCGGCTCCGTGCGGGGCCTCCACGCGGGGGAGTTCCGGCTGAACACCCACATCACCGCGCCCATGGCCGCCAGGGCCGCGCACATCAGCAGGTGGGTGGTGAGCACCCCCGTCTTCTCGACGAGGAGGGGGGTGAGGAACGACGACAGGGCGGTGCCGCCCATGCCCGCCCCGAACACGCCCGTGGCGAAACCGCGCCGCCCGGCCCTGTACCAGGCGTTCACGAACGGGATTCCGACGGCGAACGACGTGCCCGCGATCCCGAGGAAGAAGCCCCAGACCAGCAGCATCGCGTAGGACCCCGACGACACGCCCACGAGGAAGGTCGGCACGATGCTCACGAAGCAGATGACCGTGAACATCAGCCGCCCGCCGTAGCGGTCGGTCAGCGAGCCGACCGGGATGCGGCCCAGGGAGCCCACGAGCACCGGGAACGCCACGAGGAGCGAGGTCTGCGAGGGCGACAGGTCCAGCTCCTGCGTGTAGGTCCGCGACAGCGGTCCGACGAGGTTCCAGGCCCAGAAGGTCAGCGCGAACGCCGCCGTGGCCAGGGCGAGGTTGGCGCCCGCCGTTCCCGAGCGGGTGTCCCGCTCCCCGACTTCCGCTCCCATGGCGGTCCCCCACGTCCTGTCGATCCGGCCGGCGGTGTCCCTTTCGGAGGTGATTGTCACCCCTTCCGGTGTGGGATACGTGACTTCCGCGCCGAAGGAGGCATATTCATTAACGGAATGTCATGGGCACAGGACACCGGAACCGCGTGGAAATGCAATTCTCGGCAATGCGCTGTTAAACGAGGTGGCTCCCGTATGGCGGAAAACGGCAAAGGCGGAGGCGCGGGGGAGGCCCTTCTCCGGTTGGGTAACCACCTGAGCCGGGCGGAGCAGCTGGACGGCGTCCGGGCGCAGGTCAGGCACGGCGGACGAGAGGGCGACGTCTTCTACAGGGACCGCTGGAGCCACGACAGGGTCGTGCGTTCCACCCACGGCGTGAACTGCACCGGTTCGTGTTCCTGGGACGTGTACGTGAAGGACGGGATCATCACCTGGGAGACGCAGGCCACGGATTATCCCTCCGTCGGCCCGGACCGTCCCGAATACGAGCCGCGGGGCTGTCCCCGCGGCGCGGCCTTCTCCTGGTACACCTATTCTCCGACCCGGGTCCGCTACCCGTACGCGCGCGGCGTCCTCGTGGAGATGTACCGGGAGGCGCGCGGACGCCTGGGCGACCCCGTGGCGGCCTGGGAGGAGATCACCGCCGACCCGGTCAGGCGCCGCCGCTACCAGCGGGCGCGCGGCAAGGGCGGTCTGGTGCGCGTCACGTGGGACGAGGCGCTGGAGATCGCCGCCGCCTCCCACGTGTCCACCATCAGGAGGTACGGTCCGGACCGCGTGGCCGGGTTCTCCCCGATCCCCGCGATGTCGATGGTCTCGCACGGGGTGGGCGCCCGCTTCGTGAACCTCCTCGGCGGCTCCATGCTGTCGTTCTACGACTGGTACGCCGACCTGCCGGTGGCCTCGCCGCAGGTGTTCGGCGACCAGACCGACGTCCCCGAGTCCGGCGACTGGTGGGACGCCGCCTACCTGGTGCTGTGGGGCTCCAACGTCCCGGTCACCCGGACCCCCGACGCGCACTGGATGGCCGAGGCCCGTTACCGGGGCCAGAAGGTCGTCGTGGTCTCCCCCGACTACAGCGACGCCACCAAGTTCGCGGACGAGTGGCTGGCCCCCCACCCGGGCACCGACGGGGCGCTGGCCATGGCCATGGGCCACGTCGTCCTCAAGGAGAGGTTCGTCGACCGGACCACGCCCCGGTTCGAGGACTACGTCCGCCGGTACACCGACCTGCCGTTCGTGGTCTCGCTGGACAGCCGCGACGGCCGCCTGGTGCCCGGCAAGTTCCTCACCGCCGCCGACCTCGGTCCCGGCGGAGGGGAGAACGCCGACTGGAAGCCGGTGATCTGGGCGGAGGGGGAGGACGCGCCGGCCGCTCCCCACGGCACCGTCGGCGACCGGTGGGGCGAGGAGGGCCTGGGGAGGTGGAACCTCGACCTGGAGGGCCGCACGCCCGCCCTCAGCTTCTACGAGGTGGGCGGCGAGGCCGCCGAGATCGCCCTGCCCCGCTTCGACACCCCCACCGGCGCCGCCGGGGTCGCCACCCGGGGCGTCCCGGTCCGCAGGGTGGGAGACCGCCTCGTCACCACGGTCTTCGACCTGCTCCTCGCCCAGTACGGGGTGTACCGCGACGGCCTGCCCGGCGTCTGGCCGACCGGCTACGACGACCCGGGCGAGTGCTGCACCCCCGCCTGGCAGGAGGCGCTCACGGGGGTGCCGGCCGACCGGGCGGCCCGCATCGCCCGCGAGTTCGCGGACACCGCCGAGGCCTCCGGCGGCCGGGCCATGATCATCCTCGGCGCGGGCACGAACCAGTGGTTCCACGGGGAGAACGCCTACCGCGCCTTCCTGTCCCTGCTCCTGCTCACCGGCTGCCAGGGGGTCAACGGCGGCGGCTGGGCGCACTACGTGGGCCAGGAGAAGTGCCGCACCGCCACCGGCTGGGCGGCCTACGCCTCCGGTACGGACTGGTCGAGGCCGCCGCGCTTCATGGCCGGGACGGCGTACTGGTACACCCACACCGACCAGTGGCGCTACGACACCTACCGCGCCGACGCCCTGGCCTCGCCGCTGGGGCCGGGGCGCGTGCGCGGCATGCACACCGCCGACCTGGTGGCCTCCTCGGCACGGATGGGCTGGATGCCGTCCTACCCCACGTTCAACCGCAACCCGGTCGACCTGGGCCGTGAGGCCGACGAGCTCGGGCAGGACCCCGGCGAGTACGTCGCCGGCCAGCTGGCCGACGGCACCCTGCGCTTCGCCGCGGAGGACCCGGACGACCCGGCCAACTGGCCCAGGACGCTCACCGTCTGGCGGTCCAACCTGTTCGGCTCCTCCGCCAAGGGCAACGAGTACTTCCTCAAGCACCTGCTCGGCACCCACTCCAACCTCCGGGCGCAACCCGCCGGGCCGGACGACCGGCCGCGCGACGTCAGCTGGCGCGAGGAGGCCCCGGAGGGCAAGCTCGACCTGCTGCTGTCGATGGACTTCCGCATGACCAGCACGACGCTGCTGTCCGACATCGTCCTGCCCGCCGCCACCTGGTACGAGAAGCACGACCTGTCCACCACGGACATGCACCCGTTCGTGCACGCGTTCAACCCGGCGATCGACCCGCCGTGGGAGACCCGCACGGACTTCGACGCCTTCCACGCGCTGGCGCGGGCCTTCAGCGCCCTGGCCGCCGACCACCTGGGCGAGGTCACCGACCTGGTGGCGGTGCCCCACCAGCACGACACCCCCGGGGAGCTGGCCCAGCCGCACGGGGTCCCGGTGGACTGGAAGGCGGACGGCGAGCGGCCGGTCCCCGGCCGGACCATGCCCGCCGTCGTGGCCGTGCGCCGCGACTACTCGGCGGTCGCGCAGAAGATGGCGGCCCTGGGGCCCCTGGCCGAGTCCGCGGGGCTCCCGGTCAAGGGCGTCTCCTTCACCCCCGACAAGGAGGTGGAGTGGCTGCGCGAACGCAACGGCGCCGTCCGAGGGGGCGTCGCCGACGGGCGGCCCTCCCTCGACACCGACGTCAAGGCATGCGAGGCGATCCTCGCCCTGTCGGGCACCAGCAACGGCCGCCTGGCGGCCCAGGGGTTCGAGCGGCTGGCGGCCCGCACCGGCACCGACATGGGCGAGCTGGCCGCCCGCTCCGCCGAGCGCCGCGTGGTCTTCGACGACGCCCGCCGGGGCCCCACCCCGGTGGGCACCAGCCCCGAGTGGTCGGGCAAGGAGGCGGCCGACCGCCGCTACTCGCCGTTCACGATCAACGTCGAGCACGACAAGCCCTGGCACACCCTGACCGGGCGCCAGCACTTCTACCTGGACCACGACTGGATGCACGAGTTCGGCGAGGCGCTCCCGGTGTACCGCCCCCCGCTCGACATCAGCCGCCTGTTCGGCGAGCCCCGCATCGGCCCGAACGGGCGGCGCGAGGTCACCGTCCGCTACCTGACCCCGCACTCGAAGTGGTCCATCCACTCCGAGTACCAGGACAACCTGCTCATGCAGACCCTGTCGCGGGGCGGCCCGACCATCTGGATGAGCGTGGAGGACGCGGCGGTCATCGAGGCCGCCGACAACGACTGGGTGGAGGCGGTCAACCGCAACGGCGTGGTCGCCGCCCGCCTGGTGGTGTCGCACCGGATGCCCGTCGGCACCGTGTACATGCACCACGCCCAGGAGCGCACCATCGACGTCCCGAAGACGGAGACGACGGGGAGGCGCGGCGGCATCCACAACTCGCTCACCCGCCTGCTGGTCAAGCCGACGCACCTCATCGGCGGCTACGCCCAGCTGTCCTACGCGTTCAACTACCTCGGCCCCACCGGAAACCAGCGCGACGAGATCACCGTCGTGCGCAAGCGGACCACGGAGGTGCGGTACTGATGGCACGCCGGAAGGACACGAACCGCGGGCAGGGGACGGCGGCCGACGGCGCCCGGGGGGAACGGGCCGTCGGCCGGGTCATGGCCCAGGTCGCCATGGTCATGAACCTCGACAAGTGCATCGGCTGCCACACCTGCTCGGTCACGTGCAAGCAGGCGTGGACCAACCGCAGCGGCGTCGAGTACGCCTGGTTCAACAACGTCGAGACCCGCCCCGGCCAGGGCTACCCGCGCACCTACCAGGACCAGGACAGGTGGAGGGGCGGCTGGGTCCGCAAGGCCGGGGGCCGCCTGGTGCCGCGCGCCGGGGGGCGCATCAAGCGGCTCGCGACGATCTTCGCGAACCCCGTGATGCCGTCGATCCAGGACTACTACGAGCCGTGGACGTACGACTACGACACCCTCCTCAACGCGCCCCTGGGGGACGACTTCCCGGTGGCCTCGCCCCGCTCCGCGCTCACCGGCGAGCCGATGCAGGTCACCTGGAGCGCCAACTGGGACGACGACCTCGGGGGCGGGCCGGAGCTGGCCCGGCACGACCCGATCGTGCGCAAGCTCGGCGACAGGGTGAAGTTCTCCTTCGAGGAGACCTTCATGTTCTACCTGCCGCGCATCTGCGAGCACTGCCTCAACCCGACGTGCGTGGCGTCCTGCCCGAGCGGCGCCCTGTACAAGCGGGTCGAGGACGGCATCGTGCTCGTCGACCAGGACCGCTGCCGGGGCTGGCGCATGTGCGTCACCGGCTGCCCGTACAAGAAGATCTACTTCAACCACAAGACCGGCAAGGCCGAGAAGTGCACGTTCTGCTACCCGCGCGTGGAGGTGGGCATGCCCACCATCTGCTCGGAGACGTGCGTGGGCAGGCTCCGCTACCTCGGCGTCGTCCTCTACGACGCGGAGCGGGTGGGAGACGCGGCGGCCGTCGAGGACGAGAAGGAGCTGTACCGCGCCCAGCTGGACGTGTTCCTCGACCCAGCGGACCCGGCCGTGCGCGCCGCCGCGCGCAGGGACGGCATCCCCGACCGCTGGGTGGAGTCCGCCGCCCGCTCACCGGTGTACGCGCTGGCCAAGCGCTTCCGGGTGGCGCTGCCGCTGCACCCGGAGTACCGGACGATGCCGATGGTCTGGTACGTCCCGCCGCTGTCGCCCGTGGTGGACTCCCTCACCTCCACCGGGCACGACGGGGAGGACTCCGACAACCTGTTCGGCGCCATCGACACCCTGCGCATCCCGGTCGAGTACCTGGCCGAGCTGTTCACGGCGGGGGACACCGCGCCCGTCGACCTGGTCCTGCGCCGCCTCGCCGCCATGCGCTCCTACATGCGCCGGATCAACCTCGGGCAGGAGCGCGACGAGGACATCGCCGGGGCCGTCGGCATGACCGGCGCCGAGATCGAGGACATGTACCGGCTCCTCGCCCTCGCCAAGTACGACGACCGCTACGTCGTCCCCACCGCCTACGGGGTGGACGAGGCCGACCGGGGGGTCATCGAGGAGGTCGGGTGCGGCCTCGACTTCGAGGGAGGGCCCGGGATGGGCGGGATGGGGGGCGTCCCGTTCGGCGAGGCGTCCGGCCGTCCGGACGCCGCGTCCGTGGAGACCTTCCACGCCCTGCGGGACCGCCAGACCGGCGGGGCCGCGCAGGGGGAGGGGCGGGTCCCCGCGGAGGGGCGCGTCAACCTCCTCAACTGGGACGGCAACGGCCGTCCCGACGGACTCTTCCCGCCCCGGCAGGGCGGGGACGGCAACGGCACCGACGGCGGTGGCGGGGGCGGGGCCTCCGCGCCGCGTGAGGGGGGTCAGTCATGAGCACCACCACCGACGGGGCGGACGGGCACACGGGCGGCGCGACCGGGGAGGACCGGGCCGCGGCCGCCGAGGGGGCGGGCGCCCCCGCGGTCCCGGCGCAGCGGGGACCGGGCTGGCTCGGCGCGGGCCGGTCCGCCCGGCGCTCCCACCGGATCGCGGTCACCCACCAGGCCGCGTCCGTCCTCCTGGCCTATCCGGACCAGGCCTTCTTCGAGCGCCTGCCGCTGGTCGCGCGCGCGGTCGCGGAGCTGCCCAGGGGCGCCGTGCGCACCGAGCTCCAGGAGTTCTGCGAACACGCCGCCAGCACGCCCGAGCTGGAACTGTGCCGGCACTACGTCGACGTGTTCGACCTGCGCCGGCGCCGGGCCCTCCACATGACCTACTACACCGACGGCGACACCCGGCGGCGCGGGCACGCGCTCGCCGAGATCAAGCGGGTCTACGCCGAGTCGGGGTGGTCGGTGAACGCGGGGGAGCTGCCCGACCACCTGGCGGTCGTCCTGGAGTTCGCGGCCAGGGGGGACGCCGCCAGGGGCGGGGCGCTGCTGTTGCGCTTCCGTCCGGGCCTGGACCTGCTGTGGGAGGCGCTGCGCGCCCACGGGACCCCGTACGCGCGGGTCGTCGACGCCGTCCGCATGACCCTGCCGCCGCAGCGGCGGGACGACCGGGAGGCGGTGCGGCGGCTCGCCGCCGAGGGGCCTCCGGCGGAGGACGTGGGCCTGGAGCCGTACGGTGTCCGGGTCCCGCTGCCGGTGACCGACGTCTCCGTCCGGGGCGCCGGGGGGCCGGCGGGCGGCGTGCCGCCGGCGCCGGGCGTGCCCGCGCCGCGGGCGTCGGGGCCCGCCTGCGGCTGCGGCGACGGGGGACAGGCGTGAACGGTACCGGGCCGCTCGACCTGGTCCTGTGGGGCATCCTGCCCTACACGGTGCTCGTGACCGCGGTGGGCGGGCTGGTCTGGCGGTACCGGTACGACCGGTTCGGCTGGACCACCCGCTCGTCCGAGCTGTACGAGTCGCGGCTGCTGCGCATCGGCAGCCCGCTGTTCCACGCAGGCCTGCTCTTCGTCGTCCTCGGCCACGTGGTGGGGCTCCTGGTGCCCGAGGGGTGGACCCGGGCGCTCGGTGTGTCCGACGCCCTCTACCACGTCACCGCGCTGGGCCTGGGCCTGGTCGCGGGGGTGTGCACGCTCGGCGGGATCGCCCTGCTGATCTGGCGGCGGCGCACCACGGGCCCGGTCTTCAGCGCCACCACCCGCAACGACAAGCTCATGTACCTCGTGCTGGTCCTGGCGATCCTCACCGGGCTGGGCATGACCGCGTACTTCGCCGGGGTCGAGCTGGCGGGCGGGCACACCCAGGACTACCGGCGGACGGTCTCCCCGTGGTTCCGCTCGATCTGGATCCTGCAGCCGGACGTCGCGGCGATGGCCGCCGCCGAGGCCCCGTACAAGCTGCACGCGCTGACGGGCCTGGCACTGTTCGCGCTGCTGCCGTTCACGCGGCTGGTGCACGCGTTCAGCGCGCCGGTCGGCTACCTGTTCCGCCCCTACGTCGTCTACCGCACGCGGGACCGGCACACGGCCGGCGCCGGCCGGTCCGAGCGGTCCACACGCCGGGGCTGGTGAGCCCCGCACGGCCGGGGACCGGTCCCGGTCCGCAGGTCCGGCCGTGTACGCCACCCACCAAGGAGAGAAGGAGAGAGTCCGTGGAGCTGTTCCCAGCCATCCCGCTCGACTCGTGGTACGACACCAAGCAGACCCTGCACCGCTTCGAGCAGGTCGTCGGCAAGGTCCGACTGCAGCACAGCCCGCGCCGCAACCACTGGTGGAACGTCCCCTTCCACGTCACGGGGCGCGGCATCACCACCCGCCCCATGGGTCTCGTGGACGGCAACCCCGTCTTCACCGTCGACTTCGACTTCGTCGGGCACCGGCTGGTCGCGGCGAACCTGGACGGGCGGACCGCGTCCTTCCCGCTCCAGGGGCACAGCGTGGCGTCGTTCTACCTCGGGCTCCAGTCGGCGCTGGACAGCCTCGGCGTGGACGGCAGCATCCCGCACGCGACCCCGTTCGACCTGCCCGACACCGGGCGGCCGTTCACGGAGGACCGCGAGCACGCCGCCTACGTGCCCGAGCACGCCACCCGCTACTGGCAGGTGCTGAGCCAGGTCGCCCTGGTCCTGGAGGAGTTCGCCGCCGGCTTCTCGGGCAAGACCAGCCCGGTGCACCACTTCTGGCACACGTTCGACATCGCCGTCACGCGCTTCTCCCCGCACCCCGTCCCCCAGCCCCGGGAGGCAGGGCAGCTGGTGCGCGAGGCGTACTCGCGGGAGGTGGTGAGCTTCGGCTTCTGGTTCGGCGACGACAAGATCCCGGAGCCCTGCTTCTACTCCTACACGGCGCCCGAGCCGGACGGGCTCACGGACCGGAGGCTCGACCCCCCCTCCGCGGAGTGGGTGAGCAGCGGCCAGGGGCACCTGGCGCTGCTGCGCTACGCCGACGCGCGCAAGTCGCCGGACCCGCGCGCCACCGTCCTGGAGTTCCTGGAGAGCGCCTACCGGGCGGGCGCCGGGCTCGCCGGCTGGGACCTGGACGCGCTGGCCTGCCCGCGGGGGATCACCGACCCGTACCTCGCCGGCCGCTGAGTCCCGCCCCGCGTCCCGCGCCCCCGCAGGGGGTGCGGGAGGCCGGGTCCACGTTCTCCCAGAACCCCCGGCGCCCGGCGCCCCGCGTCCCGCGCCCGGGGGTCGGGGACGGGGCCCGGGGTGTGCGTGGTGGGTAGGTGTGGGAACGTGGCCCCAGGGCCCACCCATCACGCGCACACGGCGTGCGCGGACGCAGGAGGCGGGGGAGTGTCATGGACCTGACGGTCGTCGACGTGCCGGAGCGCTCGCGCTACGAGGTCAGCGCGGACGGGGAGGTGGTGGGCTTCTCCGCCTACCACCTGATCGACGAGGGCGTGTACGCCCTGCCCCACGTGGAGGTCGACCCGGCCTTCGAGGGCAGGGGCGTGGCCAGCGCGCTCATGAGGGAGTCCCTGGACGACATCCGCGAGCGCGGTCTGAAGGTCGTGCCGATCTGCCCCTTCGCG
This sequence comes from Nocardiopsis sp. NPDC055824, assembly GCF_053616335.1. Taxonomy (NCBI): domain Bacteria; kingdom Bacillati; phylum Actinomycetota; class Actinomycetes; order Streptosporangiales; family Nocardiopsidaceae; genus Nocardiopsis; species Nocardiopsis sp. NPDC055824. The sequence goes on along the minus strand of NZ_JBSHDN010000144.1, from coordinate 2,507 downwards.
CGGGCCTACATCGGGAAGAACCGGGGCTACGCGGACCTCGTCCACAAGGGCTGACACGGAGCACGTGCAGTAACGGAATCATCACCATCGCGCCGGTGTGCGCCCCCGGCGGTGATTCGGTGCACTTCACGGGTAGGTGGGAGCGGTTGTCCCTTTCGGAGCGAAGGAGCCCCGTCCCCCGTGATATCCGCAGACGCAGCACAACCCCTCGACGCGCGCCTCACCGACGCCGTCGCCGCCTTCAACGACGAGTTCTTCTGGTCCTGGATCCTGATCCCGCTGCTGGTGGCGGTCAGCCTGTACATCACGGTCAGGACCGGGGTCGTCCAGATCCGCATGCTCCCGGAGATGTTCCGGGTCCTGCGGAGCAGGCCCGAGATCGCCCCCGACGGCAAGAGGGCCGTCTCCTCGCTCCAGGCGTTCATGATCTCGGCCGCGGCCCGCATCGGCACGGGCAACATCATCGGGGTGTCCATCGCGATCTCCCTGGGCGGCCCCGGCGCCGTCTTCTGGATGTGGGCGATGGCGGTCGTGGTGTGCGCCGCGAGTTTCGTGGAGTCCACGGTCGCCCAGCTCTACAAGGTCCGCGACCCGGCGGGGTACCGGGGCGGGCCCGCCTACTACATCGAGCGGGGGCTGGGTCAGAAGTGGGCGGGCGTCCTCTTCGCCCTCACGCTCATCGTGACGTTCCCGCTGGTCTTCAACGCGGTGCAGAGCAACACGATCACCAACACCATCGCGAACTCCGCCGAGGACCTGGGCAGCGGCACCGGCCTGTGGATGTCCGCGCTCATCGGCGTGCTGCTCGTCGTCCTCACCGCGCTGGTGATCTTCGGCGGGGTCCGGAGGATCGCCAACACCGCCCAGGCGCTCATCCCGTTCTTCGCCGCGCTGTACGTGCTGCTCGGCCTCGTCGTCATGGCGCTCAACTGGGAGGCCGTCCCGGGCATGGTCGCCCTCATCTTCCAGCACGCCTTCGGGGTGCGGGAGTTCGCCGCGGCGGGCCTGGGCGTCGTGATCATCCAGGGCGTGCGCCGGGGCATGTTCTCCAACGAGGCGGGCCTGGGATCGGCCCCCGTCGCGGCGGCCAGCGCCGCGGTCTCCCACCCGGTCAAGCAGGGGCTGGTCCAGACGCTCGGGGTCTACCTGGACACCCTCGTCGTCTGCTCGGTCACGGCGTTCATCATCCTGCTCGGCAACCCGGGCACCGGTGACGGGCAGTTGGAGGGCGACCTGACCCAGTTCGCCCTCCAGGCGGCGCTCGGTCCGTGGGCGCTGCACCTGATGACGCTGATCATCTTCCTGGTCGCGTTCACCTCGGTGCTCGGCAACTACTACTACGGCGAGTCCAACCTGGAGTACCTGACCACGAACGAGAGGGTCCTGTTCGGCTACAAGCTGGTCTTCCTGACGGCGACCTTCCTGGGGGCGCTCGGCTCGATCGACCTCATCTGGACGCTGGCGGACACGACCATGGGCCTGATGGCGCTGGTCAACCTCCTGGCGCTCGTGCCGCTCACGGCGGTCGCCGCACGCCTGCTCAAGGACTACGTCGGACAGCGGCGCGAGGGGATCGACCCGGTCTTCACCCGCGACCGGATGCCGGACCTGCGGGGGGTGGAGTGCTGGGGGCCCGAGGACGCGCTGCGGCCGGACGAGTCCGAGCGCTCGCCGGCGTGAGCCGGCGGCCGGGGGCGGGACGGGGGCGGGCCCGTCCTCCGGCCACGCACACGGGGGCGTTTCTCCACGAATAACCAGAAAGTGTTCGATGGGGGGCATCTGTGTTCTTTCGGTCACGGCGAATAATCGCTAGTGTGCTGGATCACAGTTGTGGCGGCCAGTGTGTCTCGTCGAGGGAGTCCGATGTCCATCGTCTCAATCGAGCCCGCCACCGCCGAGCGGTGGGATGACCTGGAGAACCTTTTCGGACCGACCGGGGCGTACGGGCACTGTTGGTGCACGTTCTTCCGCCGGCGGGCCAAGGACCACACGGCGAGCACATCCTGTGAGCGCTCCATGCGCGGCGTGGACAACAAGGAGGAACTGCGCCGCCTGACCCTGGACGGCAAGGTGCCCGGCCTCCTCGCCTACGACGAGGAGGGGCCGTGCGGCTGGGTGTCCGTGGCTCCGCGCGACGACTTCATCCGGCTGGCCCGGTCGCGCTCCCTGCGCCCCGCCGACCCCACGGAGCCGGGGGTCTGGGCGCTGGTCTGCTTCTGGCTGCCGCCCCGCCGGCGTCGGCGGGGCCTGGGCAGCCGCCTGCTGGACGGGGCGGTCGAGTACGCCCGCGCCGGCGGCGCGCGCGTCCTGGAGGCCTACCCGGTGGACACGGTGGGCGGCCGGGCCCCCAGCGCCGAGGTCTACACGGGGACCGTGGAGATGTTCCAGCGGGCCGGCTTCACGCTGAGCGGCCACCACCTCAGCGAGCGCGTGGTCGCCCGGTTGGAGCTGAAGACCGAGTAGCCCCCGCCCGTTCCCGGCCCGTCCGGCCGGGAACGGGGGGAGGG
>NZ_JBSHDN010000143.1:0-17151 GCF_053616335.1 Nocardiopsis sp. NPDC055824 | reverse complement strand
CCGGCCTCCGGCGGCGCCCGCCCCCGCGGGGGCGGGGTTGTCCGCGCGTCCGGGCTCTGGTGATATGGAACCGTGTGGTACCCGTCACCGCGTCGGGTCCCGCCGAGACCCGTACTTTCTGGCGCACAGAGCACGCGCGGGCGTGCCACGGGCGGCTCCGCCGCGCGTCCGCGCCGGAGGTGACATGACCCATCCACTGCGGGAGGGCCGCGGGACGGAACCGTTCTCGCGGATCCCGCCGGAACTCGGCGCGCGGCTGCGCGCACAGGTCCCCTCCCTCGTCGAGGAGGCCCTGGAGGACCTCCGGCGCAGGTCGCGTGAGCACTCGGCCCCCCTGGGGCCCGCCGACGCCGAGAGGCTGCGCCGGGCGCTCGCGGCCGGTGTGCACGGCTTCCTGGACCGGGTGGAGGTCGGCGGCCCCTCGCCCGCGCTCGCGGACGCGCTGGCCTCGGAGTTCCGGGCGCTGGGCGCCGCCGAGGCACGGCACGGGCGCACCCTGGAGTGCCTGCACACGGGGATGCGCGCGGCGGCCGCCGTGGCGTGGCGGAGGCTCGCCGCCGCGGACGCCCTCACCCGCGAGCACATGGGCGTGGTGGGCGAGGCGATCTTCGTGTTCCAGGAGGAGGTCTCGGGCGCCGCCGCCGAGGGGCACGCCCGGGTGCGCGGCGCCGGCGCGGACGCCCTGCACCGGCGCCGGGTCCGCCTGTTGGAGGCGCTGCTGGCCGAGACGGGCACGGAGTACGACGCGCGCGCGGTGTCGGCGCTGGCCGGGGCCGCCCGGTGGCGGGCCCCCGGGCGGGTGGCCGTGGCCCTGCTGCTCCGGGACGGCCCGGCCGGCCGGACGGCCGTCCTGCCCCCGGACGTGCTGGCCGACCTGGACCGGGCGGAGCCGTGCGCGCTGGTGCCCGATCCGGAGGGGCCCGGCAGGCTGCGGTCGCTGGAGCGCTCGCTGCGCGGGGCCGACGCGGTGCTCGGTCCGAGCGTCCCCCTGGACCGGGTGCCCGTGTCTCTGGCGCGTGCCCGCGACCTCGCCGAGCTGGTGAGGGCCGGGCTCGTCACCGGCGGGGGCGTGCTGCGGTGGAGCGACCACCTCCCCGCCCTGCTGCTGACGCGCGACCCGGCGCTGGTGGGCGAGATGGCGCGGACCCGGCTGGCCCCGCTGGCGGGGCTCCGCGCGCCGCAGCGCGAGCGCATGGCCGACACCCTGCTGGCCTGGCTGGAGTCGGGGCTGAACGCCAACGAGGCGGCGGACCGGCTGCGCATACACCCCCAGACGGTGCGCTACCGGATGCGCCAGCTGGAGGAGCTGTTCGGCGAGCGGCTGCGCGACCCGGCCGAGCGCTTCGAGCTGGAGCTGGTGCTGCGGGCGCGCGGCCTGCTCGGCCCCCTGGCGGAGGGCGGCGGGTAGCGCCCTCCGCCGCCCCGGGCGCTCCGGTCAGTCCCCGGGGGCCAGGGCCCGCACGAGGGCCGCCGGGTCCGCGGACGCCTGCCCGATCGGGGCCAGCACCGGGGTCGTCACACCGTTGTCCGCGTAGGCCCGCACGCGCTCGCGGCAGTACTCGGCGGGACCGTGCACGATCAGCTCGTCCACCACCGAATCGGGGATCGCGGCCAGGGCTCCCTTGCGGTCCCCCTCGTCCCACTTGCTCCACATCGGGTTCAGCTCCTCACGCCCCAGCCACTCGTGGAAGGCCCGGTACACGGGGACGTTGAGGTAGGCGGCCACGGCCCGTCTGCCGATCCCGCGGGCGGTGTCCGGGTCGGTGTCGGGGGCGACGAAGATCCTGGCCACGATCTCCTTGTCCTCCCCGGCCCCTCGGACGTACGGGGCGACCGTGCGCACGTCCTCGGCCGAGAGCCAGTTGACGACGGCGCCGTCGCCCTCGCGGCCCGCGAGCCTGAGCATGCCCGGCCGCAGGGCCGCCACCAGCAGCGGCGGGGCCTGCTCGGGAACCGCGCCGAGGGTGAAGCCCCGGACGCTGAACGTGTCGTAGTCGGCCGTGACCTTCCGGCCGGTGAGCGCGGTCCGCAGGAACCGCACGGTGTCGCGCACCTTCTTGTACGGCTCGTCGAACGGGATGGAGTTCCAGCGTTCCACGATCACGTTGGAGGAGGTGCCGATCCCCAGGGCGAACCTGCCCGGCGCCGCCGCGGCCATGGTCGCCGCGCTCATCGCCAGGGTGGCGGGGCCGCGCGTGTACGCGGGCACGATCGCCGTGCCGAGGCGCAGCGCGGGCGCCCAGACGCTGGCCAGGGCCAGCGGGGTGAACGCGTCGGTGCCGGCGGCCTCGGCCGACCACACGTCGGTGTAGCCCAGGTCCGGCATCTGCTCGACGACGGCGCGCTGGTCGGGCAGCGGGACGCCCTCCAGCGGGATGGTGATGCCCCAGCGAGTGGTCATGGCGACTCCCTGTCGGTGTCCGGGGACCGGCTCGGGTGCGTTCCCCCGTGTCGACAAGCACCGTACCGCCCGGTCGGTTTGTTGTCTGCGCCCCCTCCCCGCCATCCGCGGGGGCGGGCCGCGCGGCCCCCGCCCCGGCGGGCTCCCCCTTCCGGGGCCGGCCGACACGGGGCCGCGGCCCGCAGCGGGCACGGCCGCCGGGGCGTATGTTCGTAGAGTCCGCCCTCCGGGCCCGCCCGGCCGGGCGGAGGCAGCCGACCCAGACGAACGAAGGAGGCCCCTTCCGTGGCCACGCCACCCTCCCCCTACGACTTCCTGCCCCAGGTCGCGCCGTTCACCGTGACCAGCGACGACGTCGCCGACGGGCAGACCCTGCCCACCGCCCAGGTCAGCGGGATCATGGGCGCCGGAGGCGAGGACGCCTCGCCGCACCTGGCCTGGAGCGGCTTCCCCGAGGGGACGCGGAGCTTCGCCGTCACCTGCTTCGACCCCGACGCGCCCACCGCCAGCGGCTTCTGGCACTGGGCCGTGGCGAACATCCCCGTCGGGGTCACGGAACTGGCGACGGGCGCCGGTGACGGTTCCGGACTCCCCGAGGGAGCCGTCACCCTGCGCAACGACGCCGGCGGCCACCGCTACGTGGGCGCCGCTCCGCCCGCGGGGCACGGACCGCACCGCTACTTCTTCGCGGTGCACGCGGTGGACGTCCCCCGCCTCGACGTGGACGGGTCGGCGAGCCCGGCCTTCCTCGGCTTCAACCTGTTCTCGCACGCGATCGGCCGCGCCCTCGTCACACCGGTGTACGAGCAGGAGTAGGTCCGCGGACGGATCCCGCGTGAACCCGAGGGGGCGGTCGGCGCGACACGGCGCCGACCGCCCCCGGCCCTTTCCTCCCGGGGGCTCCTGATACACGCGCAACCCGCCCGTCCGGTTGTCCCGGCAACCGGATTCGGCCAATCACGGGCTTCCCGGCGCCTCGCGGTCTAGGCTCGGGCTGTCCCCCGGCCCGCCTCCCGAACACGCTTGGAAGGGTGCAACCGGTGCCACAGCAGACGCCGAGCAGACCGACCGTCGTCGTCACGACAGCGGGGTCCGCTCCCACCCCCGGCACCATCCTCCACCTGCGGGAGCAGGGGTTCCGTGTGGTGGCCACCGACATCGACCCCGCCGCTCCCGGCCTGTACCTCGCCGACCGCGGCCACCTGGTCCCGCCCGGGGACAGCGAGGCGTTCCTGCCGCGGATGAGGGCCCTGTGCGCCGAGGAGGGGGCCGTCGCGATCGTCCCGCTCGTGGACGAGGAGCTGATCCGGGCCGGCGAGCTCTCCGGGGACGGCCTGTCCGTGCTCCTGCCCCGGCCGGAGTTCGTCGCCGCCTGCCTGGACAAGTACGTCCTCATGCGGGAGCTGGAGCGCGCCGGCATCGGGACCCCCCGCACCTGGCTCGCCTCGGAGCGGCCCTGCGCGCCGGAGCCCGCCGCCCCGGACGGCCTCGTCGTCAAACCGCGCAGAGGGCGCGGCAGCCGCGGGGTGACGGTCGTCGAGTCGGTCCGCGACGTGGCACGGGCCGTGGCCGAGAGCGGCTACGCGGCCGACGAGCTCATCGTGCAGGAGCGGATCACCGGACCGGAGTACACGGTCTCGGTGGTGGTGTGGCGCGACGGCGCCGTCCAGGCCGTCGTGCCCAAGGAGGTCCTCCTCAAGCAGGGGGTCACCAGGTACGCGGTGACGCGGCGCCACCACGAGGTGGCCCGGACCTGCCGGGCCGTCCAGGCCGCGATGCACGCCGACGGACCCTTCAACGTGCAGCTGGCCCTGGACGGGGCGGGCCGCCCGAGGGTCTTCGAGATCAACCCGCGCTTCTCCTCGACGGCGGCGCTGACCGCGGCCGCCGGGGTGGACGAGATCGCCGGGCTGCTCCGGCAGGCCGTCTCCGGCGGCCCCAGGCTCACCGACGAATGGCGTGAGGGCGTGGCGATGGTGCGGCGGTGGACGGACGAGTTCATCAGCGAGGCCGGCTTCGCCTCGCACGGCCTCTCCCCCGCCCCGGCGGGCACGCGCGCCCCCGGACCGCGGGGGACCACCGCACCGCCGGAGCCGCCCGGGGGGCCGGCTCCGGCCGCCGTCCCCGTCGCCCCGGCGCGTGCGCGATGACCCCCGGTCCGTACCCGAGCCCCTCCCACCCCCTGTCGGAGGCGATGGCCGAGGCGGTCGTGGCGGTCGGCGACCGGCTCCGCACCTGGCGCTCCGACCCGGCCGCGCGCGGCGGGGTCTGGGACGGGGACCAGTTCAAGGCCGGGGCCGACGCCCTGGCCCACCGGGCGCTGTCGGAGCGCCTGGCCGCGATCGACGGCCGCATCCCCGTGGTCAGCGAGGAGGACCCCGCGTCGCTGCGCCGGGAGCGGCCGCCCCGGTACTGGCTGATCGACCCGGTCGACGGGACGGCGAGCTACGCGCACGGGTTCCCCGGGTACGTCACCCAGGCCGCGCTGGTGATCGGGGGCCGGCCGGAGGTCGCCGCGGTGTTCGCACCGGAGTCGGAGACCCTGTACACCGCCGTGCGCGGGCAGGGCGCGCGCCGCGACGGGCGCTCCCTCCCCCCGCTCGAAGCCGCCCCGCCCGGGCGGGGCGTGCTCACCGACAACACCCCCGAGCCCCGGGGGATCGCCCGCCGGGTCCGGGAGCACTTCGGCTACGGCGGGTACCTGGAGAGCGGGAGCATCTCCCTGAAGCTGTGCCTGATCGCCGACGGATCGGCGCACCTGTTCGTGAAGGACGTGCCGGTGCGCGACTGGGACGTGGCCGCGCCCGCGCTCGTCCTGGAGGAGGTGGGCGGTCTGGTCACCCGTCTGGACGGCTCCCCCTTCGGGTACCGGGGGCCCTACGAGCACACCGGCCTGGTCGGCGGCGCGGACCCCTCCACCTGCCGCGCCGTCGCCCGCTGGCTGGCCTCCTGACCTGCGGTTCGACAGGACCCCGCAAGGCGTCTCAACGAGTGGCGCGGATCCCTTTTCCCCGCCGGTCGTGGCGCGTATCGTGTGGTCACCAACTCGCGCCTCTGGGGGTGGGAAGTGGAAGGCCGAACTCTGCCGCCGAACCGGATACGCGCCTCGGACGCCGAGCGCGACCAGGCGGTCGACCGCCTCACCGTCGCGTTCGTCGAGGGCCGCCTGGACCACGAGGAGTACGACCGCCGGGTGGGCCTGGCCCTCACCGCGGTGCTCGTCGGCGACCTGCGGCCGCTGACGGAGGACCTCCCCGACCCCGGTCCGGGGACGCCCCGCGCGACTCCGCGCCGCGATCCCCGGTTCCGCGAGGCGCCCTCGGGGGGCGACCTGTCCGTCCTCTCCCTGTCCCGGCGGGAGTGGGGGGACGAGTGGCGCTGGTGGACGGGGGTGGCGGTCACCCTCACCGGCGTGTGGGGGACGGTCAGCCTGATGGGCGGCGAACTCGTGCCCTACTGGCCGCTGGTGCCCCTGGGGATCTGGGCCGCCGTCCTGCTGGCCTCGGTCATCTGGCCCGGCGGGGAGGAACCCCCCTGAGACCGCTCCGGCGTCCGGGCGCGCGCCGGGACGCGGAGGGGGCACGGGCCCGCACCCGCCCCGGCGCACGCGGCGCGGCGCGGCGGGCCCGGTCCCGGGTCAGCCCACGGCGTGGAGCCAGCGGACGGGCGCGCCGTCGCCCGCGTAGCGGAACGGCTCCAGCTCCTCGTCCCACGAGCGCCCGGTGAGCAGTTCGATCTCGGCCGCGAGGTCGGTCCCGTCGGCGGCGGCACGCTCCATGGCGTGGCGCAGCCGTCCCTCGGGCACGAGGACCTCGCCGGCGGCACTGGTGACGGCGGTGAACATTCCGAGCGACGGCGTGTAGCTGTAGCGCACGCCGTCGCACCCGGGCGACCCCTCCTCGGTCACCTCGAAGCGCAGGCGCTGCCATTCGTTCAGCGCCGAGGCCACTGCGCCCGCGGTCCCCGGCTTCCCCTGCCAGTTGAGCTCGGCCCGGTGGTTGCCGGGGGCCGCCGGTTGGGCGACCCAGTCGAGTTTCACGGGTACTCCAACGACGCCCGCGACCGCCCACTCGACATGTGGGCACAGCGCCGCCGGCGCGGAGTGGACGTACAAGACGCCACGTGCGGACACCGAACCTCCTGATACGAACGAGTGCGCTTCCCCGACGCCCTCGTACCACGAGAAGGTTGCATACCCGCCTGAATACTTTTGCCCCATTGTGCCCCAAGGGCACCCTGAGAACCAGCTCACCAGCTGGTATTTTCCAGCGTTCCCCTCCCGGACCGCGACCCCAGGGATTAGCGTGGGCCACGGACGAGCAGGGAGTCCGATCATAGTGGGGGCGGGTTTGTCAGACCAGTCGCACGAGGACATCCGTGGCACCCAGGCATCTCCTCAAACCGTACTTTCGACCCCTTCGGGGGAGGAAGCCCCCCTCCTGTTGTCGGTTTCGGCCAGAACCGGCCCCGCTCCCGCCCGCGCCGAACCGCCCGGCACCGGCCCCCTCCCCCCGGACCGCGCGCCCACCGGCCACGCCGACGGGCCCGCCGCCCGTACCGGAGGAGGACGGCCCCCGCCCGCCCACGGCGCCGGTCCCCCGCACGTGACGGCCGACCGGTCCCCGCGGGGCGCCTCGGGCGAGCCCCCGGACGGGTCGGCGGAGGACGCCGACCTGGTGCGGCGCGCGCTGCGCGGCGACCACCTCGCCTGGGAGGGGATCGTGGACCGCCACCTGCCGGTGGTGAACGCCATCGCCCGCTCCTACCGGCTCTCCGGCCCCGACCGCGAGGACGCCGTGCAGACGGTGTGGCTCACCCTCAACCAGCACCTGCCCCGCCTGCGCCACCCCGGGCGGCTCCGCGCCTGGCTGCGCCGGGTCGCCCACCGGACCTGCGCCCGCCAGCGGCGCACCGGGTCCCTCGACCGCGCCGTGGACCCCCACGACCTGGCGGCCCTCCCGCTCGCCGGGGCGCCGGACCCCGAGACGGAGTACCTGCGCGGGGAGCGCGACGAGGAACTCCACCGCGCGATCCGCAGCCTCACCGACCCGGCCGAGCGGCGCGCCGCCCTCGCCTACCTCGCCGACCCGCCCGGCCCCGGCTCCGCCGGTCGGACCTCGCGCCCGGAGGGGGGCGACGGCCCCGCGAACCCCCGGGCTGCCTCGAACCAGCGGCGCCGCGTGTACCGCAGACTCCGCCGCCTCCTGGAGGAACCCACGTGAGGAACCGTCCCGACACCGGCCCCGCCTCCCGGCCCCCGCACGCGGAGGACGGGAGGGCCGCCGCCCTGGCGGCCTTCGACCGCTCGGACGACGCGGCGGACCTGGCACGGACCCGCGCGGACACGGTCCCGGCCACCGAGGCGGCACGCTCGGAGGACGGCGCCGTGACCGCCGCGCTGCGGTTCGAGCACGGGGGCGTGGCCGTGGACCTCCAGGTCCGGGCGCACGGGCGCACGCGCTCGCTGTCCGGACTCGTCACCGGGGACTTCGAGCACGCCGTCCTGCGCGTGCGCCGACCCGGCGCCACCGCCAGCCCGACGGTGGGCGAGGACGGCCGGTTCTCCCTGGACGGGCTGCCACGGGGGCCGATCAGCCTGTCCCTGCTCAGGACGGGGCGCCCTCCGGTGGTCACCGCCTGGTTCACCGTGTGACGACGGGCCGGGGCCGACCACCGTGACGACGGGCCGGAGCCGACCACCCGGAACAGGACGCTCCGAACCCGGATTGGGGACGCGCGCGAACCCGCTCCCCTTCGTCCGCACCCGCACCGCTTCGTCCGTTTTCGCTCCCCCCGGTTCGTCCACAGCGGCGCGGACACCGTTCCCCCGCGGACTCCGACCCTGCTATCACTGGTTCCGGCCCGCCCCTCGGCGAAAGGCAGCCGGTCGTGTCCCTCGGTCCACCGACGTCCCCCTCCGCCTCCCCTCCCGCGCTCCGGCCCGGCGACCGCGTGTCGCGCTCCGGAGGCTCCCTCCTCTCCCGGGTCACCCACGGGGTCCGGCTCGCCCAGGACGGCAGGTTCGAGGAGACCGTGGACCTCCTCACCGACACCCGCCTGCGCCTGGACGGCCATCCCGTGTCCGAGGCGGCCCAGGTGGTTCCCGGGCTCCTCGTCAACCTGGGCCTGGCGCAGATCCTGTGCGGCCGCTTCGACCGGGCCGAGGACCAGTTGCGCGAAGCCCTCTCCCTCACCGAGGAGCGGGGGCTGCCCCTGCTGGGCATGGTGGCCGGCCAGAACCTGGGCTGCCTCAGCCTCTACCGGGGCGACGCCTCCGCGGCCATCGCGGCGTTCCACGCGCTCGCCCCGCACCTGCCCTCCTCCCGGAGGGAGGCCCTGCACGTGGACCTCGCGGAGGCGCTGCTGGCCGAGGGGCTGGTGGAGGAGGCCGCGGAGGTCCTCTCGGACGGCCCCTGGGCGGGCGGGGGGTCGTCATCGGCGAGCACGCTGCTGGTGGAGGCCAAGCTGTGGCTCCTGCGGGGCGACCACCGCCGCGCGGCGGAGCTGGCCCGCCGCGTCCGCCGCGGTTTCGGCAGGGGATCGCTCTGGCACCGGCTGGCCGCCCGCCTGGAGCACAGGGCCCTGCGCGAGGCCCGCCACCGCCCGCTGTCACCCGTCGAGCGGGCCGAGAACGCCCTGGCGGCGAGGGTCCCGCTGGCCGTCACCGCGCGGGGCGCGCCGACCGCCCGGCACGGGGCGCCGGCGTCGCCGGCCCGGGCGGGCGGGCCTGCCGCGCCCCGGTCGGACGGGCCGGTCGAGGACCCGCACGTCGTGCGGGCGGGGCTGGAGAGCGCCCTGGCCGCCGGGGACGCGTCCGCCGCCGTGGAATGGGCCGAGCTGGCCCGCACCTGGGCCGTGCCGCGCGTGCCCGGTCCCCTGGTGCACGCCCCCGGGACGGCCGCGCTGGCGGACGGGTACCGCGAGGCACTGGTCCACGACCGGGACGCGGACGCGGCGGCCCGCCTCTGGGAGTCGGAACGCTGGCGGGCCCACCACGCGGCCCGGGCCGCGGGAGAGCCCGGCGACGCCCCGTTCCCCCGGCAGGCCGGGAACCGGCGGCGGATCCGACCGCCCCGTACCGCCCCCGCACCGCATCCGGGCTCCCCGGAGCGCGCCGACCGTCCGCGCCCCGTCACCGGCCCCCTCCTGGAGCGGCTCGGGGACAGGGCGTTCCTGCGGTACACCAGGGCCGCGGGGGACGCGGTGGTGCTCGTCGCGGTGGCCGGGCGCGTACACGCACGCGTCCTGGGCCCGCTCCCCCGGGTGGCGCGGGCCCTCTCCCGGTTCGTCCACCCGCTCCTCGTCCCCGGCCGCCCGCCCGGCGCGACGGCGCGCGAGGCGGCCGCCCTCGCCACCCGGGCCCTGCTCGGCCCCGCCCTGCCGCTGATCGGGGACCGGCCGCTGGTCGTGGCCAGCGACCCCTTCCTGGGCGACCCGCCCTGGGGCATGCTGCCGGCGCTGCGCGGACGCCCCGTGAACCTGGTGCCCACCGCCCGCTTCTGGCTGGACCGCCGACGGGAGCCCGGTCCGGGCGCTCCCCGCCCCGGGCGCGTCCTCCTGGTGGCCGCTCCCGAACCCGGCGGAGCCGTCCGCGAGGTCTCCCGGCTGGCGGACCTCTACCCGGGGGCGCGGGTGCTCGCCGGCGACCGGGCCAGGCGCGGGGAGGTGCTGGCCGGGATCGGGCGGGCCGACCTGGCGCACGTGGCCGGGCACGGGCGCGTACCCGACCGCTCGCCCATGCTGGCCTCCGTCGGCCTCTCCGACGGTCCGATGCTCGCCTGCGACCTGTCGGCCCTCCCGCGTGTGCCGGACACCGTGGTCCTGTCCACCTGCTGGAGCGGCAGGGACTTCGCGGGACGGACGGGCGCTCCGCTGGGGTTCGCCGGCGTCCTCCTGGCCGCCGGGGCCCGCACCGTCGTGGCCAGCCCCGTCCCCGTGGGCGACTCCGGGACCGGCGAGGCCATGCGCCGCTTCCACCGCGCCCTGGTCGGCGGCGTGCCCGCGCCCGAGGCGGTGGCCGTCCACCTCGGGCGGGCAGGCTTCTGCTGCTTCGGCGCCTGAGCCGCGCCGCGGGGCAGTGCGCCCCGGGGCCGACGGCCGCCGCTCCGCCGCGGGGGCGCCCTCACCAGCCGCGTTCGCGCCACTCCCCGAGGTGGGGCCGCTCGGCGCCCAGGGTGGTGTCGGCGCCGTGCCCGGGGTAGACCCAGGTGTCGTCGGCGAGCGCTCCGAACACGCGCTCCTCCACGTCCCCGAAGAGGGTGCGGAAGTCCTCGTCCGACCACGTGCGGCCGACGCCGCCCGGGAAGAGCGAGTCGCCCGTGAAGAGGTGGGTGCGGCCGTCCGGGTCGTCGTAGCGCAGGGCGACCGACCCGGGCGTGTGCCCGCGGAGGTGGATGACGGTGAGGGAGCTCTCGCCGACCGGGACCCGGGTCCCGTGGACGACGGGCTCGTCCACCGACACCGGGAGCTCCTCCCCGTCGTCGGGATGGGCCACCGTCCGGGCCCCGGTCTGGCCGACCACCTCCGCGAGGGCCGTCCAGTGGTCCTGGTGGCGGTGGGTGGTGATCACCCGCGCGAGTCCGCCCTCGCCGACCATGTCCAGGATCCGGTCCGGCTCCGCGGCGGCGTCGATGAGTACCGCCTCACCGGTGGAGTGGCAACGCAGCAGGTAGGCGTTGTTGTCCATCGGGCCGACGGTGAGTTTGCTGATCGTCAGGTTGGTCAGTCGTCGCAGGTCGGCGGGGCCGCCGACCCTCGTATCTCCGGAGTAGCTCACCCGACCATTGTGGCCTGCCGGGGGGAGCGGGCGCACCCGGCCCGCGCATGCCGGACGGCCGGCGGTCCGGACGCCCCGCCTCACGGCCGGGGTCCGCCCCCGTCCCGGGCATCCGCTACCGCGCCCACCGGGGGGCGCGCTTCTCGAAGAAGGCCGCCCGCCCCTCGGCGGCGTCCTCCCCGGAGAAGAACTCGGCGGACAGCTCGCCCATCCGCGTGAACGCCTCCTTGCGCCGTTCGGGTGCGGCCAGCGCTCCCGAGCCGAGCTCCCCCAGGAGCTCCTTGGTGCGGGACAGCGCGCGCGGGGCCGCCCCCCTCAGCCCCTGGAGGACCGCGTCCACGGCGTGGGCCATGTCGCGGTCGGGGACGGCCTGGGTGAGCAGGCCCGCCTTGGCCGCGGCCGAGGCGTCGAACAGCTCGCCGGTGAGGAAGTAGCGGCTCAGCTGGCGCGAGTGCATGCGCGCGGACACCGGCACGGAGATGACGGCGGGGACCACGCCGATCCGCACCTCCGTGAAGGCGAAGGTGGCGCTCTTGGGGGCGAGCGCGATGTCGGCGGCGGCCACCAGCCCGATCCCCCCGGCGCGGGCTGCGCCGTTGAGGACGGCGATCACCGGTTTGGGGGCGCCCATGACCTGCTCGAAGATCTCGGGGAGTTCGGGGGCCGGTTCGGTCGGGGCTCCCTGGAGCGCCGCCGCGACCTCCTTCAGGTCGGCCCCCGCGCAGAACACGGGGCCCGTGCCGGTGAGCACGATCCCCCGCACCCCGTCGTCGGCCACCGCCTCGGCGAGGGCCGCGGACAGTTCGGAGCGCAGCCGCGCGGAGAGCGCGTTGCGGTTGCCGGGGGAGTCGAGGGTGACCGTGGCGATGGCGCGGTCGACGGACAGGCGCACCAGGGGGGCGTCGTCCGGGGGCATCGGGGACGGGTGCTGCGTCATCGCAGGCTGGCCTTTCTCCGTGTCCATCCCCGCGTGCGCGGAGAGGGGGTGAACCGCGCGCGGACCTGTCGGACCCGGCGCGCGTACGCAGGCGGTTCGTGACCGGTCGCGTCTCGCTTGTGGCGGTATGCGCGAATCCGCCTCCACCTTAGACGGACCGATCGCCGAGGCACCACGCTTCGTCACGCCCGGTTCGTTAAGTCCCCGTCACACCCCGACGCGGGAGTGTTACACGAACCGGCGGAGCCGGCCCTGCGCCGTCGCCGACCGGCGCCCCCGGCCCCGCACGCACTCCCGGGGGCGCGGACCGGGCCGGTCCGCGCCCCCGGGAGGACGGCCCGTCCCGCCCTGCGGGTCAGCGCGTGGTGGCCGTGGACAGGGCCTCGGCGAAGTGCATCATCGCGGAGACCGCCGCGGCGCCGTCGGCGGCCTCGCTCACCCGCAGTGTGAGGGGCTCCGCCGTGATCGCGCCGGTGTAGCCGTGGTCGAGCTCGCACGTCTCGTCGGCGCAGGCGGCCGGTTCGAGGTCGATGTTGGCGACGGCGCCCCAGTTGACCGACAGGTTGACGCTGAGCACCAGTTCGCTCGGCAGGCTGCCCGGGGTGTACTGGGCCGGGTTGGGCACCACCCTGGTCAGGGCGACCGACTGGATGTTGCCCATCTGGATGCTGTCCGTCGTGGTGGACGCGTGCGAGGTGCCCTCCGTCTCGTTCGGCGGGTGCTCGTCCGTGTGGCACACCACGAGCCGGGTCGCGGTCAGCAGCATCACGGTGATGTGCCGCCGCATCTCCATCGCCGGGTCGAAGGTCGCCTCGTGGTGCACGATGAACGCCTCGGCGCTCTCGCCGCCCAGGGCCTGGGCGACGGCGTCGATCACCAGCGCGGGGTAGTACCCGCTGCGTTCGATCTCCAGTCGCCAGTCCGTGGACACGGCACGTGTTTTCCTCATACCCCTATCCTGCCCCTTTCCCGTGACACTTCGCGACCGGGCCGAGAAGCGGGCGGACCACCCCCTGATCAGAACGTCACCCCGCGCAGCCTCCGCGGCCCCGCGTCGGGCCGTACCTCGGGCGCCTCCCGCAGCCACATGCGCGCGCCCAGCACGTGGGCTCCGGTGGCGTTGACGAGGACAGGGTCCAGGTCCACGTAGCCGATCTCGGGAAATGCCTCCACCAGGCGCGACACCCGGATGAGGAGTTCCTCCAGCGCCTCCACGTCGGGCTGCTCCGCGAGCGAGGTCGCGCCCGCGGGGAGGCCGAACAGCAGGGGCGCCGCACGCACCGCGTGGATGAGGTCGGCGGCGTCCATGTCGGTGAGGGGCGCCAGGCGGAACGCCCGGTCGTCCAGGAGCTCGGCGGTCACGTCGGCCAGGCCGAACGAGACCACCGACCCGAAGGACTGGTTGTCCCCCGCGCGGATCACCGTGGGCACGCCGGGCGCGGCCATGCGCTGGACGACGAGCCCCGCCTCGGCGCCGAACCGGTCGTACAGCGACAGGAAGGCGCTGCGCACGTCCTCCGGCGTGCGCAGGTCCGCCCGGACGAACGCGCCCCCCGCACGGACCCGCAGGTCGGGCGAGTCGGCCTTGACGACCACCGGGTAGCCGAGGTGCCCGGCGGCGACCACGGCGCCCTCCGCCGAGGACACCGGGATGTCCGGGTAGGCGGTGATGCCGTAGCAGGACAGCAGGTCGCGGGCGTCCTCGCCGGAGATCGCCGTCTCCTCGTCGTAGCGGCGCTCCCCGCCGAACCAGGCGACGTCGTCCGCGGACGGCTTGGCGTTCCTGAGCGCGCGGACCAGCGTCGCGCGGGCACGGGCACCGTCGATGTCGGGCAGCTCGGGGTGGCGTCCCGGCTTGCGGTTGCGCCACTGCGTGTAGCGGGTCGCGTAGGCCAGGGCGCGGACCGCGTCCTCGGGCGAGGGGTAGGAGGGAACCGATCCGCGCAGGGTCTCGCCCCTGTCGCCGACGTGGCGCAGCTCCTCGGGGAGCCCCTGGCGCCCCAGGTATGTGGCCACGATGGGCTTGTCGGAGTTGAGCGAGCGCGCTCTGAGGACCCGCGCGACGTCGTCGGAGATGGGGTGGAGCGCGGGGATGAACACGACCACGACCGAGTGCACGTCGTCGGCCGCCAGGGCCGTCTCCAGCGCGAGGTCGAAGTCCTCGGCGGTGGCCTGGGGGCCGAGGTTGACCGGGTCGTGGGGCTTGAGGCCCTGACGCATCGCGGCGTCCTTGACCAGCAGCTCCAGGGAGTCGGAGTTGCCGATGACGCCCACCCGCGGCCCCTTGGGCAGGGGCTGGTAGGCGAACACCTGGGCGGCGTCGAACATCTGCGTGATGTCGTCGACCCGGACCACCCCGGCCTGCTGGAACAGCGAGGTGACGGCGTAGTCGGGCAGGGCGAGCCCTCCCGCCGCGTGGCCGGTGGGGGTGGTCTGCGCGGAACCGCCGCTGCGCACCGCCACGACGGGCTTCTGTTTGGCGAGGCGCCGGGCCAGGCGTGTGAACTTGCGCGGGTTGCCGAGCGACTCCAGGTACTGCAGGACGACCTCGGTGGCGGGGTCCTCCTGCCAGTACTGCATGAGGTCGTTGCCGGACACGTCGGCGCGGTTGCCCGCGGAGACGAACGTGGACAGGCCCATCCCGCGCTCGGCCACCCGCTGGAGGATGGCCCGTCCCAGGGCGCCGGACTGGGAGAAGAAGCCGATCGAGCCCACCGGGGGCAGGTCGGGCGACAGCGTCGCGTTGAGCGACACCCGGGGGTCGCTGTTGGCGATGCCCAGGCAGTTGGGGCCGACGACGCGCATGCCGGCGGCGCGGGCGGTGCGCACCAGCTCGTCCTGGCGCGCGCGGCCCTCCGGTCCGGTCTCGCCGAACCCGGAGCTGACCACGACCAGCCCGAGCACGCCCTTGTCCGCGCACTGCTCGACGACGTCGACGACCATGTCGGCGCGGACCGCCACGACGGCGAGGTCCACCTGGTCGGGGATGTCCAGGACCGAGGGGTAGGCGCGCACGCCCACGACGGCCTTGGCCTCGGGGTGCACCGGGTAGACGGGCCCCTGGAACTCGCCTCCGAGGAGGTTGCGCAGGGCCGTCTGGCCGATGGTGTGGGCGGTCCGGCTCGCGCCGATGACGGCGACCGAGTCGGGGAAGAGGAGCCGGGCGATGGAGCGCGACTCCGCGCGCTGCTCGCGGGCCCGCATGACCTCGGTGGAGTCGTCCGTGGGCTGGAGGTCCAGCGTGAGGCGGATGACCCCCTCGTCGAAGGTCTGCTGGGCGGTGTACCCGGCTTCGCGGAAGACGTTGATCATCCGCCGGTTCTCGGGCAGCACGTCGGCGATGAAGCGGCGCACCCCCCGTTCGCGCGCGGCCGCGCCGATGTGCTCCAACAGCACCGACGCCAGGCCGCGGCCCTGGTGGCCGTCCTCCACGACGAAGGCGACCTCGGCCTCCTCGGGCGCGACCTTGTCGTAGCGCACCACGGAGACCAGGGAGTCGGAGATGGTGGCGACCAGGGCCACGCGGTCCTCGTAGTCGACCGTCGTGAACCGTTTCACATCGCGGTCGGAGAGCTTGGGGTAGGGCGCGAAGAACCGGTAGTAGATCGTCTCCGGGGAGAGGCGTGCGTGGAACTCGCGCAGCAGGTCGGCGTCTTCAGGGGTGATGGGGCGCAGGTGCGCGGTGCCTCCGTCGGTCAGGACGACGTCGGCTTCCCAGTGATTCGGGTAGGACTGCACGACTGCGAGACTAGACGACAATCGGTCGAATCCGGGGAAAGTCCATGCGGGCACCGCGAAAACGCCCCGGGGCGTCCGCACGGTACGCCCTCCCCGGCCCCCGGTCGGCCCGTGCGGGCTACCGGCCCCACGTGACGCAATGCTCATCGCGGGGGGCTCCCGGGGCGCGGCGACGCCCTCCACAGCGGCGATCGGCGCCCTTCCGCCGACGTGTGGCCGGGGCGCGTTCAGTTCGTTACACGCCGCTGACGGTTCACCTGTTAACGTCGTGCGAGCACGGATTCTTATAACCCTCGGTGGTGGCTGGCGAAATGACACGAGTGGTCGTGATCGGTGACCTGATGACCGACGCCGTCGCGCGCGCGTTCCACCCGTTGGCCCGCGGCAGCGACACTCCGGCGTCCGTGATCATGTATGGCGGGGGCTCCGGGGCGAACATCGCCTCGTGGCTGGCCGTGGAGGGTACCGACACCACCTTCGTCGGCCGCCGCGGCTCCGACATCACCGGCCGGACCCGTGAGATGGAGCTCATGGGCTACGGTCTGGACTCGCGCATGGTGATGGACCCGGAGCGGCCCACGGGGACCTGCGTGGTGATGATCACCCACCGGGGCGACCGCACGATGCTGAGCGACCCCGGCGCCAACGCCCGCCTCCAGCCCGAGGACCTCCCCCGCGACGTGTTCGGCCCCGACGGGCACCTGCACGTGTCGGGGTACACCCTGATCAACGCCGACTCCCGGCGCGCGGCCCGGGTGGCGCTGCGGATGGCCCGCGAGAGCGGGATGTCGATCTCGGTCGACGGCGGCTCGCACGCGCCGCTGGAGCGCGCGGGCGCCGAGAACTTCCTGGACTGGACCCAGGGCGCGCGGCTGCTGTTCGCCAACGTCGACCAGGCCAGGGTGCTGACCGGCCGGGAGGACCCCGAGGCCGCGGCGAAGGTGCTGACCGCCTGGTTCCCCAACGTGGTGCTCAAGCTGGGCCAGGGCGGCGGACTGTGGGCGTCCAAGACCCGTGACGACTGCGTGACCGCTCCCGCCGAGCCGGTGGAGCCCTCCCCCGGTTCCGTGGGGGCCGGCGACGCCTTCATCGCGGGGTTCCTCCCGGCGTGGCTCGCCGGCCGCCATCCCAAGGAGGCGTTGGGCCGCGCCCACCGCCTGGCCGCGCGGGCCCTGCACCAGCCGGGCGCCCGACCCGACCTGGGGGAGGGCCAGCCCGTCCGGCGCGGCGCCCCCCGCGGCCAGCGCATCCGCTGACCCCGCACGCCTCCGTTCCGGCGGGTGTGCCGCGGCGCTGCCG
>NZ_JBSHDN010000142.1:0-17330 GCF_053616335.1 Nocardiopsis sp. NPDC055824 | reverse complement strand
GGGGGGGGGGGGGGGGGGGGCGCCGCCCCCGGGGCGGCCCGGCGGGGCGGGCCCCGGGCGGCGCGCCCCCCGCCCCCCCCCCCGCGCGGGGGCCCCGGGGGGGCCCGGCGGACGGCACGGCTCAGGACGGGGAGAGCGCGCGCAGGGGTCCGTCCAGCTCGCGCCGGTAGAAGTCGACGAACCCGTCGGGGTCGGGCCCCGCGTTCTGCATGACCAGGCGGTCGAAGCCCGCGTCCACGTACTTGCGGGCGGCCTCGACGTAGCGCTCGGGGTCGGGCCCGCAGGCGAAGTGCGCCAGGACGTCCTCCTCCCGGACCGTGGTGGTGGCGGCCGCGAAGTTGACCGGGTTGGGCAGCTCGCTCATGACCTTCCACCCGGTCAGGGCCCAGCGGGAGGTCTCCAGGGCCGCCTGCGCGGCGGTGTGCTCGTCCTGCGCCCAGGCCATGGGCACCTCGGCGTAGCCCGGACCGTCGCCGCCGGCGTCGCGGTAGTCCCGCACGATCTCGCCCTTGGCCTCGGTGGCGAACAGCCCGTCGCCGAACTCGGCCGCGAGCCTGGCCGACACCCCTCCGCTGGCCGCCACGGCGATCAGCGGCAGGGTGTCGGGCAGGTCGAAGACGCGGGCGTCCTCCAGGCGCAGGTAGTCGCCCTCGTAGGACTGGTAGCCGCCGCTCCAGAGCAGGCGGATGATCTCCAGGGCCTCGCGCAGCATGTCGTGGCGCACGTGGACCGAGTCGGGGAACTCCTGGCCGACGACGTGCTCGTTGAGCCGCTCCCCGGAGCCGACGCCGAGGACGAAGCGCCCCTGGGAGACCAGGGCCAGGGTCGCGGCGGCCTGGGCGATGATCGCCGGGTGGTAGCGCACCGTCGGGCAGGTCACCCCGGTCACCAGCCCGATCCGCTCGGTCCTGGCCGCGATGGCGCCGAGCACGGTCCAGGTGAACGGCGAGTGGCCCTGGTTGTCCAGCCAGGGGTGGTAGTGGTCGCTGATCTCCACGAAGTCGAACCCGGCGCGCTCGGCCAGCACCGCCTGCCGGATGAGCTCCTCGGGCCCGAAGGCCTCGGTCGCCAGCTTGTACCCGATCTGCATGCGTCCCCCTGCTCGGTGGTGGTCCCGGGCGCCCGGCCGCACTCCCCCGGCCCGGCCCCGTTCACGTACGGGTCGGCGGACGGGCGCCCCGGCCCCGTCCCCTCTCCCCGAGCACCCATACAACTACCGCGCGGGGCGCGGGCGGCGCTCCGACACACAGTGGGTCCCGGCCCCGGGCGCCGGGCCCTGCTGAGCGCGTTCCGGCAGGTCACCGGGGTCCGGACCGCGCAGGGAACCCCGCTGTCCGAGAGGCGACGGGGAGGCCCTCCCGGTCCGCGGGTCGGCCACCCCGCCCCGGCTCCGCCCCGCGGGCACTTCCCGAGGAAGGGCCGCCCCCATGCCCCCTCCGCCCGTCACCGACGACCGCTCCCCCGACGACGGCGCCAGGCTGGGCTTCGACGACCTGCCCGACGCCCCGGCCTTCGCCCAGGCCCTGGACAACCAGTGGATGCCCCCCGACCTGGCGGCCGAACGCCAGGACGCCAGGCCGTGGGACGGCACGGACGAGGTCGACGCCGCAGCCGGCGCGGAGCTGCGCCGCGCGCTGGTCAACAGCGGAACGCTGCTCGTCAACCGTGCTTTCCTGCTGAACAACCCGGTGCTCAACCGCCACTACGCCCCGGGGTGCGACCCCGGGGAGCGGGCGGCCCTGGCCACCCTGCTCGACGAGCGCGCGATCATCCCCTACCTGCTCTACGAGCGGTCGGCCGACGAGAGGCCCGCGTTCACGGTGGACGACGGCGTCTTCGACGCGTGGACCGAGCTCGTGCGCCAGACCCGTCCCGCCTGCCTGCGCTACTCCTGGGACGACGAGGCCAACTCCGCCTTCACGGCCGACACCAACCGGTTCTTCACCGAGCGCGTGGCACGTGTCCACGAGCTCGACCCCCACCGGCTGGCCGAGGGCCTGGGCCTGCCGCGCGAACAGGTGGACGACATGCGCCGGACCCTGCTGCGGGAGGTCGCGGCCTTCGCGGCCGGGGCCGAGCAGGACACCGGGCAGATCACCCGCAGCACGGTCTACCAGCGCTTCCTCACCCGGGAGGGGACCCTGCCGCACGAGCGCCTGCTCCGGGAGGGCGACCACGTCGTACCCGTCAAGCACCTGGTGGACCTCGTGTACAACACGGCCCTGCCCACCCTGGGCGGCGCCAACGCCCACACCCCTCCCCAGTCGCCCCCGAGGAGCGTGCTCCAGGAGCTGGACGGCGCGGGACCGGAGGCGGACCCCGAGGCCCTGGCCCGCCTGCTCACCACCTTCCGCGGCGTCTACGCCGACACCCTGTACCGCGCCCTCGACGGGCCCAACTCCTACACGGACCTGTCGCTGGAGGCCGTCGTCCGGCTGAGGGCGAGCGGGGAGTGGAGGGCCTACACGGACGCGGTGGGCCGCCTGACCACCGGTCTGAGCTGGGACCGGGTCCCCGACCCCGAGGAGTTCGCGGAGCTCACCCGGGCCGCGGCCCGGTCGCACGCGCAGATGCTGCGCACGGCGCGCAGGCTGGGCGGTCCGGCGGCCGGACGGGGCGGTCCCCGCTCGATCGTCACCGACCTGGTCCTCCAGGCGCCGGGGATGACGGTCACCGTCCTGTCGGAGGACAACCTCGTCCTGGCGGGACTGGGGGTGGCCGCGGCCCAGGCCCCGCTGGTGGCGCGCCTGGTGTTCCGCGACCGGTTCTCGCCCGCCGCGAGGAGCCTGTCCCACAGCATCACGTTTCCGACCATGCGGCTGGGGAACGCCAAGAGCGACCTCGACGACATCGTCCGTCTGTTCAGGGAGGACCGCGGCCGGGTCCACGCCGACGACAGTGTCGCCGGCCGCCCCTCCGACCAGCAGGTCAACGACGAGGAGTGACCCCTGGACGGGCCCGACCGTGGGAGACCCGTGGATCCCTACACCGCGTTGCGCGCCTCCCGCCCGGAGGAGTTCACCAACCTCTCCGGGGGGATCGAGATCCTCACCGACCCGGAGGACGTGGCCAAGGCGCGGGAGCGCGCGGGCGGGAGCGTCGGCGTCGTCTACGCGGACGAGTACGTCACGGTGGTGCGGGACGCCGTGCGCTTCCCGGACGGCCGGCTGGGCGCCTACGTGCGCGTGCTGGGCTCGGACCGGGAGCCCGGCGCCGTCGTCCTCCCCCTGCTGGGCGACTCGGTGGTGCTGGTCGAGCACTTCCGGCACGCCACCCGGGCCTGGCACGTGGAGGCCCCGCGCGGGTTCGGCGAGGACGGCGAGCCCGGCGAGGCGGGGGTGCGCCGCGAACTCCGCGAGGAGCTCGGCACGGAGGCCTCGGAGCTGTTCGACCTGGGCTCCGTGCACCCGGACTCGGGGCTGTTCGGCGGGCACGCCCGGCTGTGGGCCGCGCGGGTGGCGTCGCTGGGCCCGCTCGACGTCGGGGAGGGGCTCCGCCGGTCCCTGGTGGTGTCCCCGGACGAGGCCGAGGAGATGGTCCGCGACGGGCGGATCACCGACGCCTTCACCATCGCGGTCCTGACACGTGCCCGGATGCACGGGCTCCTGGACTGAGTCCGGCAGCGGAGCCCGGCCGGGCGGCGGTGGCCGCTCTCGGCGAGGGCCCGGACCGGGGCTCCCCCCGGGACCCCGGGCCGACCCGGCGGCGGCCCGGCCGCGCGGCGCGGCCCCCTCGCGCAGGACCGCCGTCACCTCGGCCACGGACTGTCCCGGCCGCGCGGCGCGGGCCCCGGTCCGGGGCGCGGTCCCGCCCGCCCGGGCGGGCGGGACCGCGCCCCGCGGAAAACGGGTTGCCGACGCGGAGCGGGGCGTGGAAGCCTTCCGGGACGCGCCCGGCGACCCCGCGCGTCCCGGCAGAACCCCACGTGGAGAGCGGTCTTGGGTTACATCGACGTCAACCAGGTCAGTCACACCCTTCCCGACGGGCGGGTCCTGCTGGACGCGGTGTCCTTCCGGGTGGGCGAGGGTTCCAAGACGGCGCTGGTGGGCGCCAACGGCGCGGGCAAGAGCACCCTGCTGCGGATCGTGCGCGGCGATCAGCGCCCCGGGGAGGGAGCGGTCACCCTGGACGGCGAGCTGGGGGTGATGCCGCAGTTCATCGGGCACGTACGCGACGAGACCACCGTGCACGAGCTGCTGGTGTCGGTGTCCCCGGCGGCGGTGCGCGAGGCGCACGCCGACGTGGAGGCCGCCGAGGCGGCGATGATGGTCGACGACGGCGAGAAGACGCAGATGCGCTACGCCGGGGCGATCGCCCGCTACGGGGACGCCGGGGGCTACGAGGCCGAGGTGGTGTGGGACCAGTGCTGCACGGCCGCACTGGGCGTCCCCTACGAGCGCTGCCGGTGGCGCGAGGTGCGCACCCTGTCGGGCGGTGAGCAGAAGCGCCTGGTCATCGAGGCCCTCCTGCGGGGGCCGTCGCCGCTCCTGCTGCTGGACGAGCCGGACAACTACCTGGACGTGCCCGGCAAGCGGTGGCTGGAGGACGCCCTGCTGGCCTCCCCCAAGACCGTGCTGTTCGTCTCCCACGACCGCGAGCTGCTGAGCCGGGTCCCCGACCGCATCGTCACGGTCGAGCTGGGCGCCGCGGGCAACACCGCGTGGACGCACGGGGGCGCCTTCGGCACCTACCACGCGGCGCGCCGCGAGCGGTTCGAGCGCCTGGACGAGCTGCGGCGGCGCTGGGACGAGGAGCACGCCAAGCTGAGGGCGCTGGTGGCCACCTACAAGCAGAAGGCGTCCTACAACTCGGACATGGCCTCGCGGTACCAGTCGGCCCGGACCCGCCTGCGCCGGTTCGAGGACGCGGGGCCGCCGGAGAACCTGCCCCGGGAGCAGAGCCTGCGGATGCGGCTGCGCGGCGGGCGCACCGGCAAGCGGGCCCTGGTGTGCGAGGGGCTGGAGCTGACGGGGCTGATGCGCCCGTTCGACCTGGAGGTCTGGTTCGGCGAGCGGGTGGCCGTGCTGGGCTCGAACGGGTCGGGGAAGTCGCACTTCCTGCGGCTGCTGGCCGGGGGCGGCAGCGCCCCCGAGTCGACCCCGCTGTCGGAGGAGGAGCGGGCGCGGGTGCCCTCCGTGGAGCACTCCGGGACGGCCCGGCTGGGCGCGCGCGTGCTGCCCGGGTGGTTCGCGCAGACCCACGAGCACCCGGAGTTCGCGGGCCGCACGCTCCTGGACATCCTGCACCGGGGCGAGGGGTCCCGGCGGGGGATCCCGCGGGAGGAGTCGGGGCGGGCGCTGGACCGCTACGAGCTGGCGCCGGCCGCGGAGCAGGCGTTCGACACGCTGTCCGGCGGCCAGCAGGCGCGGTTCCAGGTGCTGCTGCTGGAGCTGTCGGGGACGACCATGCTGCTGCTGGACGAGCCGACGGACAACCTGGACGTGGTGTCGGCGGAGGCGCTGGAGTCGGCGCTGGAAACCTACCAGGGCACGATCCTGGCGGTCACGCACGACCGGTGGTTCGCGCGGGGGTTCGACCGGTTCGTCGTGTTCGGCGCGGACGGGGGCGTGTACGAGGCCCCCGAGCCGGTGTGGGACGAGGCCCGGGTGCGCCGCGCGAGGTAGGGCGGGCGCGTCCCGGGGCGCTCCCTGTGGGAGTCTCCTCGACCGCGCACGTGCTCGGCCTCGCCGGTCCCCGGGCGCTCCCGGCGGGAGGCCGGGCCGCTCCCCCGGGGGGTAGGGGGAGCGACCCGGCCCGTCTGCGCGGCAGCCGGGCGCCGGGCCGCGTGGTCACCCGCGGTGTCCGGACCGGGGGCGCGAGCCCGGGGTCCTCATAGCTTTCGTACGAATTGCGCCGTGTGGCGCCACAATCTATCACCGGGGCCTCCGTGGGGCCACAGCCCCGACGACGCCGGAGGGCGGCCCCCGCCCGGTTCCGCCACGGCCCCGGCGCTCACCGGACGGGCACCGCCAGTTCGACGAGCGAGGAGCACTCCTCCAGGCAGCCGCCCACCCGGAGGACGCCGCCCGAGGAGGCCCCGGGCAGGTGGAAGGCGGCGCGGGCGAGGGTCCCCGCGTCGAGTTCGCGGCGTCCCGCGACGGCGTCCACCCGGCTCTCGTGTCCGCTCCCGCTCCGGTAGACGGCCTGCCCCAGGTCGAGGTCGGCGTTCTCGCGCGTCTCGAAGCCGACCGTCACCACCAGGGCCTTGGCCGTGGTCGACCGGTAGGCGGTCAGCAGGGTGGCGCTCACCCCCGCGGACTCCGCCCTGGGACGCGTGCCCGGGGCAGGGACCAGCAGGCCCGGACCGGGGTCGCCGCCGTTCACGCGCAGGCCGCCGACCAGCCCGTCCTGCGCGGTGAAGCCCCGGTACCCGGAGCAGCCCGGCGCGCCTCCGGGGTCGGACTCGCGGCACAGCTTCCAGCCGTGGGCGGTGCGCTCGGCCTCGAAGACCGCGGCGGGGCTGCCCCCGTCGGCCCCGGCGCGGGCGACGGACACCTGGTGGGCGAGGTAGTCGTGGGCCGTGGAGCCCTCGGCCGCGTACGCCAGCCCGGCGGCCATCCGTGCGGGGTCGCCGGAGGCGAGCGCCTCCATGTACGCCGCGACGGCCTCCTCGGGGGCCTCCTCCGGCTCCCGCGCCTCCCCCGTCGCGGGGTCGGAGGCGGAGGGCCGCTCCTCCGGGTCCGTCCCCGGACCGGTGCGGGGCCCCTCCTCCCCGCCGGGGGTGCGGGCGGGCCCGGGCGCCGGGCGCGCGCCGTCGGGCTCGGACGGCGCGGCCGGCGCGTGCCCGCCGCCGGGCGGGAGGCGCACCCCGGCGGCGTCGCAGCCGGCCGCGGCGGCCCCGAGGAGGATGACGGCCGCGGCGGCGGCCAGCCGGATCGACGCCATTCCCGTTTCCCCCGTGTTCTCCGCGAGAACCCACGACCCGCCGATTTTATGACTCGGCGTCGTCAATGCAGGGGTTTGTCGGCGTAAGGAGTTGTCGACGGTTTCCCGCTCCGCCGGGGCAGGGGCCGCCCCTCCCTGGGGCCCCTGCCCCGGCCGGACCGTCTACGGGCGCAGGACGACGGGGAACTCCCGCAGGCTGGTCACCGACAGCGCCGCCACGACCTCCAGCTCCTCGTCCGGGACCGCCAGGCGAAGGTCGGGGAAGCGCTCGAAGAGCATCGGCAGGATGATCCCGGCCTCCAGGCGCGACAGGGGCGCGCCGGGGCAGATGTGCGGACCGTACCCGAAGGAGATGTGGCGGCCCTGCGTCCGGTCCGGGTCGAACACCGACGGGTGCGGCTCCTCCCCGAACTCCTGCCGGTCCCGCGTCGCGGCGCCGTAGTGCGTCATCAGCGCCTCGCCCTTGCGGATGGTCTGGCCGCCGATCTCGACGTCCTCGGTGGCGAACCGGAACATCATGACGTTGTTGGGCGGGTCGTAGCGCAGGGTCTCCTCGACCACCGCGTCCCACGTGACCTCGCCGCGCCTGAGCCGGTCGAGCTGCCCGGGGTGGGCGAGCAGCGCGCGCACCACGTTGTTGAGCAGGTTGACCGTCGTCTCGTGCCCGGCCGCCACCACCGTCAGCAGGGTGACGGCGATCTCCGTGTCGCTGAGGGCGTCGTCCTCCCCCTCGCCCGCCCGGAGCAGGTCGGCGGTGAAGTCGTCGTGCTCGTCCACGGCCGCCCTCTTGCGGGCCGTCATCTCCGCGAAGAACTGGAACAGGGTCGCGTAGATCTGGAGGTGCTCCCCCTCCTCGGTGGTGCCGGAGAAGAGCTTGGCGTACATCTCGCCCAGGTTGGTGTACTCCTCCTCCGCCACCCCGTACAGCTCGCCGATCACGGCCATGGGCACCTTGAACGTGAACTCCGACCGCAGGTCCAGCCGCTCGCCCGCCCGCTCCTCCAGCGCGTCCAGGGCCTTGGAGGTCAGCGCCTCGATGCGCGGGCGCAGCCTCTCGACCCGGCGCGCCGAGAAGGGGCTGGCGATGAGCCGGCGCATCCTGCGGTGCGGCGCGCCGTCCAGGGCGAGCATGTTGGTGTCGTCGGTGGGGATGGTCCCCATCAGCGGCCACTCCGCGGTGACCGCGCCGCTCTGGAAGTCGGCCCAGTGCGCGACGCTCTTGACGAACCGGGGGTCGTTGAGCGTGGCCCGGCTGACCTCGTGGTGGGTGGTGGCCCACGCGCGCACGCCGCCGGGCAGCTCCACCCGCACGACCGGGCCCTCCTGGTACAGGCGCTCGCGGTCGGCCTGCACGTCCTCGGGCACCGCGTGGACGAGGACCGCTCCGTCGGGGGTGTGCTGAACGGGACAGGGCATCAGATGACTCCTTGGGGGGGTGCTGGAGTGAAGGTGACCGGGAGGGAGACGACCCCCCGGACCCAGGGCGACGGACGCCACCGGACCTCGTCGGCGGGTACCGCCAGCTCGATGTCGGGCAGACGGTCGAGCAGGACCTCGATGGCCGTGATGGCCATGGTCTCGGCCGTCCCCCGCGCGGCGTGGGGGCAGCCGTGTTCTCCGTGGGAGAAGGACAGGTGGGCGTGGTTGGTCCCGCCGCCGGGCGCGCGCGGGCCGGCGTGCACGCGCGGGTCCTTGTTGGCCGCGGCGTACCCGAGCAGCAGCAGGTCGCCCTTGCGGACGACCTTCCCGCCCAGCTCCACGTCGTGGACGGCGAAGCGGCCGGCGTTCATCTGCGACGGGGAGTCCTCCCACAGGACCTCGGTCAGGGCCTCCTGGACGCTGCTGCGCGCCCCGGACAGGGAGGCGGAGAACCGGTCGTCGGTGAGCATCAGGCGCAGCGCGTTGCCGATCCACTCCGAGGTGGTCTGGTGGGCCCCGCCCAGGACCGCCACGAGCTCGGCGACCAGGTCCTCCTCCGTGTAGGCGGCGGGGTGGGCGATCATCCGGGAGACCACGTCCGGCCCGGGCTCGGCCCTGCGGGCGGCGATCAGCCCGGCCAGCTCGGCGGCGATCTCGGCGTGGGCCCTCTGGGAGTCGGGGCCGGCGTCGAAGACGGTCCCCATGAGGGAGGCGATCCTCTCGCCCCGGTCGTCGTCCATGCCGTACATCCAGCACAGGAGCAGGGAGGGCAGGCGCTGGGCGTACTGGGAGCGCAGGTCGGCCGAGGAGGAGGCACAGAAGCCGTCGACGAGGCGGTCGGCGATGCGGGTGGCGACCATGCGCAGCTCGTGCGGGTCGGCGCCGTCGAGGGCGTCGTTGACCGCCCGCACCCGCCGCCGGTGGTCCTCGCCCTCCGCCGAGAGCAGGTTGGGGAGCGGGACCAGCACCGGCAGCAGCGGCCAGTTCTCCGGCACCCTGTCCCAGGCGTTCCAGCGCCGGGGGCTGCGGGCGAACACGCCGTGGTCGCTCAGCACGTGGTGGAGCTCCTGGTAGCCGATGACCAGCCAGGCGGGGACGTCACCGTCCATGAGCACGGGCACGACCGGCCCGTGCTCCTCGCGCATGGACCGGTAGAAGCCCTCTGGGTCGGCGTTGAACGCGGGGTCGTACAGCTTGACGGGCTGGCCTCGCACGGGGTTCCTCTCCTGGAGGGGGCGCTGCCCCGCGCCGACCGGCTCGTGCCCGGTCGCGCGCGTGGCCTGGGGATGGGCGTGTGCCGGACCTCGGCGGCGCCGGCACCGGTGCTAGTGCCGCGCGGGCGGCCGGGGCCGGGGGGCCTCGCCGGGGCCGCTCACCGGGCGCTCCGCGCCGCGACGAGGGAGCGGACGTGCCGGACCAGCGAGATCAGGACCTGCTTGGCCGAGTCGCGCTCGCGGGCGTCGCAGCGCACGAGCGGGACGGCCGGGTCGAGGTCGAGGGCGGCGCGCACCTCGTCGAGGCCGTGGGAGGTCTCCCCGAAGTCGTTGTGGGCGACGACGAAGGGGGTCCCCTGGGCCTCCAGCCGGTCGATGGCGTACCAGGACTCCTCCAGGCGGCGGGTGTCCACGAGGACGACCGCGCCGAGCGACCCGGCGAAGAGGCGGTCCCACAGGAACCAGAAGCGCTCCTGGCCGGGCGCCCCGAACACGTACAGGACGGCGGTGGCGTCCAGGGTGATGCGGCCGAAGTCGAAGGCGACGGTGGTGGCGCGCTTGCCCTCGACGCCCTCCAGGTCGTCGACGGCCGCGCCCGCCCGCGTCATGGTCTCCTCGGTGTCGAGCGGCCGGATCTCGCTGACCGAGCGCACCAGGGTGGTCTTGCCGACGCCGAAGCCCCCGAGGACGGTGATCTTGAGGGCCTGCTCCGTGGTCCCGGGCAGCGGCGCCTCGGCGGTGCGGGGCCCGGGTGCGGGGGGCTCAGAGGTTGTGGAGTGCAACGAGGACCTTCTCCAGGACGTCCGGTGAGGCGAGGGGCTGGGCCGGCGAGGGGGCCGGCCGGGGGTGGCGCGCGGTGATCCTGCCGGTGTCCAGGAGGTCGGTGAGCAGGATGCGCACGACCGCCACGGGCAGGCGCAGGTGCGCCGACACCTCCACCACCGCCGTCGGGTTCCGGCACAGGCGCAGGATCTCGGCGTGCTCGGACTGCATGCCGGGCACGGCCTCGCTCTCGGCCACGACGAGGGTGACCGCGTCCAGCGACTCGTCGGCTCCCCCGCTCCGGCCGGAGGTGATCACGTAGAGCCGGTCGGGCCCCTCGTGGCGGTGGGCGCCGCTCATGCCGGTCCGGGGACCGCGCGCGGCGGCGTGGTGAGGTGCTCGCCCATCTGCTCGACGAGTTCGTTCATGTTGTGCCCGACCAGGCCGGGCTCGGCCTCCGCCGACGTGATGACGGCGAGGTGGGCCCCGTGCCCCGCCTCGACGATGAACAGCAGCCCGCCGTAGAACTCGGCCATGGCCTGGCG
The DNA here is from genome assembly GCF_053616335.1 of Nocardiopsis sp. NPDC055824. Classification (NCBI taxonomy): domain Bacteria; kingdom Bacillati; phylum Actinomycetota; class Actinomycetes; order Streptosporangiales; family Nocardiopsidaceae; genus Nocardiopsis; species Nocardiopsis sp. NPDC055824. The sequence continues at coordinate 6,505 of NZ_JBSHDN010000142.1, read as the reverse complement.
GACGCCGCCCCCTCCGTCGCCGAACTCCACCGACGCGCTGTGCGCCAGGCTCTGCACCCCGGCGGCGATGGCCGCGAGGTGGTCGGCGCTGTCGGCGCGCAGGCCCGCGCTGTGGCACAGCTTGAGCCCGTCGCGTGACAGGACGAGCGCGTGGCGGGTGCCGGGCGTGCGTTCGAGGAGGCCTTCGAGAAGCCAGGTCAACGTGTCGAGGTCCATCATGCGTCCTTCGGTGATCCGGTCGGGTCCTGGCCGCGCACAGCGGAGCGGAACGCGCCGAACCCCTGGGCCGCGGTGGCGGGACGTGTCGTACGGGGTCGGGGCCCGGCGCTCTCGGCCGCCGCGAGGGTCTGCCCGCGGCGGCGCTGGGGCAGCCCGCCGTCCGCGGCGGCCGGCGCCGCGGCGGGGAGCGGTCCGGTCCCGGTGTCCGCGGTCCCCGGGCGGACCGGGGTGGAGGGGGCCTCCTCGGGCTCCGGTCGGACCGGGGGCTCGGGCAGCGGTTTGACGAGTTTGCGGGGCAGGAGCAGGACGACCGCGGTGCCGCCGCGCGAGGAGGGGCGGAAGGAGACCGACAGACCGTACCGGTGGGCGATCCGGCCCACGACCGACAGCCCCAGTCGCGTGCCGGAGATGGCGGAGAGGTCGAGGCGGTTCTCGACCGCGCTGCGGGCCCGGCGCAGGGCCTCCTCCCCCATGACCAGCCCGCCGTCCTCGACCATGACGGCGATCCCGGCCTGCACCTCCTCCACGTGCACGTGGACCTCGGCGGTGGGCGGCGAGAACTTGGCCGCGTTGTCGAGGACCTCGGCGAGGGCGTGGATGACGCCCTCGGCGGCGAACCCGGCGACGGCCTGCTCGGACACGTTGTGTACGCGGACGCGCCGGTAGGCGCCGATCCGCCCCATGGCTCCGCGGACGACGCTCTCCATCGCGATGGCGCGGCCCCAGCGGCGGCCGGAGCGCGCCCCGGTCAGGACGGCGATGCTGTCGGCGATGCGTCCCGCCTGGGCGGTGCTGTGGTCCAGGTGCATGAGGTCGCCGAGGACGTCGTCGCCGGAGCCGTCGCCGTGGCGCTCCTGCATCCGGCGCAGGTCGGCGAGCATCGTGGTGGTGAGCGCCTGGACCCGCCCGGCCGCGGTGGCGCAGGCGACCATGGCGGCCGACCTGCGGCGTTCGGCGGCGGCGATCTCCGCGGCGACCGCCTTCAGCGCGGCGTGCGCTCCGGGGTCGTCGATCCGGGGCAGCCGGTGCAGGGCGGTCTCGGCGGAGTCCCCGGCGCGCAGGCGCTCGACCAGCCGGGGCAGGTGCTCGTCGGCGAGCGCGGCGGTGTCGGTGCGCAGGCCGGCGAGCTCGGCGCCGAGCTCGCGGACCCGGCGGTCGCGGCGGTCCAGGAGCAGGGCGAGGGCCACGAGCAGCAGGAGGGGCGCGGCGGACGCCGCGGCGGCCGGGAGTTCCCGGAGTCCGGGGACGGCCCACAGGGTCCAGCCCCAGAAGGGCAGGGCGGCCAGCGGGAGCAGGAGGAGCCGGCGCGGGGCGCGCGTCCCCTGCGGCGCGTCTCCCGGGGGGAGGGGGGTCTTCCAGGCAGTCATCGGGCTCCACGTCCGGCGGCGTCTTCACTTGCGGGCAGTGCACGAGGGCACGCGGAAAGATCGTTTTCCGCATACGGGAGTCCACCGAAAGGAAGGACGTAATTGTCTCAACCAGCGCTTTTCGGCGCACAGCGAGTCAACATACCATCAGACGATGGAAGCGACCATGCCAGGACAATGAAGAATCAATGGGGGACACGGCACAGGCGCCCGCATCCCGCCGGGCAGAGGACTTCCCCAACGTGATAGGCACTTTCGCAACCCCTCGGAAAATGAGCAAACGCCATTGTCCGGACAATCCGGGCGCACATATCGTGAACAGCCACGACAGCATGCACAAGCGCCCCGTGTTACAGATGTGGCAGATGTGACTAGCGCGCCCACGGGGTCGCGGAACAGCCGGGCGGCCGCCCCGCCGAACCGCGCGTCCGCGGCGCGCCTCTCCCCGCGCGGGCGACCGCACCCCGGGAACGGCGGCGACCTGACGGACACGGAGCGCATGTGCGCGCCGTTCCGCCGGGGGGCCGAACCGGCCTCCGAGCGGACGGCGGCCGGTCGGACCGCCCCACCCCGCGGCGCGGGAGCACCCGGCCCGCACCGTCGGACACGCGGCGCCCGCGACCGGCACGTGAACCGCGACGCGCCGACCGATGGAACAAAGGGGGTGTACGGGATGTTTTTCTTCCAAGGACGCGCGGAATAGAGACACACCCGAAAAGGGCACCCTGGAGTGCCGCAGGTCACATGTGCCAGACTCTGCGCGCCGGACGAAGTTTCCGAGGACGAGTGGCCCCGAGAGCTCCCGGGGTGATTCGACCTCAGGTCAGCGGGGAATCTTGACGTGGAACGACGTGTTACACCCCGCGAGACCGCACAAGCGCCTGGAGGCACCCACACGATGGCCGAGCGAGCACTTCGCGGCACCCGGCTCGGGGCGACGAGCTACGAGAACGACCGCAACACCGACCTGGCTCCGCGGCAGGAAGTCACCTACGACTGCACCCGGGGCCACCGCTTCTCGGTCACGTTCGCGACCGAGGCCGAGATCCCCGTCGAATGGGAGTGCCGCTTCTGCGGCGACCGCGCCCTCCGACGGGACGGCAACGGCGAAGAGCCCAAGAACACCAAGCCGGTGCGCACGCACTGGGACATGCTGCTGGAGCGCCGGAGCATGGAGGACCTCGAAGAGGTCCTCGCCGAACGCCTGGCCCTCCTGCGCGCCCGCCGCCGCGAGGAGGCGGCCAAGGTGGAGGAGCTCGCCAAGCAGCGGCAGAGCGCCTGACCACCCCGCGACACACGGGGGCGGTGGACGATGCGTCCGCCGCCCCCGTCGTCGTGTGCGGGGGTCCGCCCCTCGGGACGGGCGGCCGTGCCCCCCGGCCGCGGCCGAAGGGGTCGGCGGCCCCGCCCCGTGGTCTCGTACCCGCGGCGGGGTTCGGCGTCGGCCGCACGTACGAGGTCATCCGGGCCGGGGCCCTCACGCCGCACGGGCGGCGGTTCCGGTCGGCCCCTAGCCGCGGTTGAAGGGGTCCTGCGTGTGGCCGACGAGCTCCTTCACCGACTCGAGCACCCGTGTGGGGCGGTAGGGGAACTGCTCGGCCGTGTCCCGGCCGGAGATGCCCGTCAGCACCAGGACGGTCTGCAGGCCCGCCTCCAGGCCGCTGAGCACGTCGGTGTCCATCCGGTCGCCGACCATCAGCGTGTTCTCGGAGTGGGCGCCGATCCGGCGCAGCGCCGACCGCATCATCAGGGGGTTGGGCTTGCCGATGAAGTAGGGGCGCCGCCCCGTCGCCTTCTCGATCAGCGCGGCGACCGCGCCCGTGGCGGGCAGCGGGCCCTCGGCGCTCGGACCGGTCTCGTCGGGGTTGGTGGCGATGAACCTGGCCCCGCCGCGGACCAGGCGGATCGCACGGGTGATGGCCTCGAAGCTGTAGGTGCGCGTCTCGCCCAGGACCACGTAGTCGGGGTTGCGCTCGGTCATCACGTAGCCGACGTTGTGCAGGGCGGTGGTCAGCCCCGACTCGCCGACGACGTAGGCGGAGCCGCCGGGGCGCTGGGTCTGGAGGAACTGCGCCGTCGCCAGCGCCGACGTCCAGATGGACTCCTCCGGGATGTCCAGGCCCGTGTTGAGCAAACGCGCGCGCAGATCACGCGGGGTGTACATGGAGTTGTTGGTCAACACCATGAACGGGGTCCCGTGTTCGCGCAGCTCCGCGATCAGCGTGTCGGCGCCGGGGATCAGGTGTTCCTCGCGTACGAGGACGCCGTCCATGTCGAAAAGGTAGTTCCACTCGTTGCTCACGTGCACCATTGTGCATGCCGTGGTCGGTAGTGCACCATTCCTACCCCCCGGTAGTGGACACGACTCACACCCGCCCGTCCGGGACGGGGCGCGGGAGAACACCGCTCGTCCACGCTTCCGACACCCAGGGCCGCCCGCCCCCGCGTCCGGATCATCGCGCCGGAGACCGGCGTGCCGGGGAGGGGCGCGGGCGAGGGCGCCGCGCGGGCCGTCCCCCGGCCCGCGGTCAGACCGGGGGCCAGGGGACGGCCGGCCAGTCCGGGGCGGGGTAGGGGTGGATGCCGTGGCGCACGAGCAGCTCCACCCGGCTGCGGACCGCGTAGGCCTCCGGGCCGGTCAGGTGGCGGCGCAGGGTCGCGGACAGGGCGCTGCCGGAGTCCTCGAGCTGGGCCCCCACCGCCCCCAGCCGCTCCACGACGTCCTCGGGCAGGGGCTGCCCCTGCCACTGCCACAGCACCGTGCGCAGCTTGTAGTCCTCGGCGAAGGTGACGCCGTGGTCGCAGCCGTACAGGTGCCCCCCGGGGGTGGGCAGCAGGTGGCCGATCTTGCGGTCGGAGTTGTTGACGACCGCGTCGAACACCGCCATGCGGCGCAGGCCGGTGTTGTCGGTCTCCCTCGACAGGGCGACCAGGTCCACCGTCGTGTCGCCGTGCACCCACAGCTGCACCATGCCCTCGCCGAAGGGGCCCTCGCGGTGGACCGTGGGCGGCACGACCGCCCAGCCCAGAGCCTCGGAGACGGCGTAGGCGGAGACCTCGCGGCCGGCCAGCGTCCCGTCGGGGAAGTCCCACAGTGGCCGCTCCCCCGCCACCGGCTTGTACACGCACGCCGCCGAGCGGACGCCGTCGGAGACCGTGCAGTACAGGGTGGCGTTGGACGCGGCGGTCAGGCGCCCCTCCACGGTGATCTCCCCGTGGAGGAGGAGTTCGAGCCCCACGGAGGGGCTGAGGCCGTCGAAGGCGTCGGCGGTGTCCCTCATGGCGGCCCTCCGGGGGTCGGGAGTGAGCGTGTCGGGACCGCCGGCGGCGTCGTCGACGGCGAGGTCAGACGAGGCGGTCCGGGCGGTAGCCGTTCTGGCGCGCGCAGATGTGGCCGTTGGGGTCGAGCGGGCGCCCGCACAGCGGGCAGTCCGGGCGGCCGGCGGCGACGACCTTCATCGCGCGTCCGGCGAACGCGCGGGCGGCGCCGGGCGTGAGGTAGACGCGCAGGACGTCGCGGTGGGCGGGGGCCTCCTCGGCGAAGACCTCCAGCTCCTCCTCGTCGTCCTCGACCAGGTCCTCGCCGGCGGTCTCGTCGACCTCCTGCGCCTCGATGATGACGCGGGCCGCCTCGGCGTCCCAGGCCAGGGCGAGGGTGCCCACGCGGAAGTCCTGCTCGATGGGCTGCTCGAGGGGGCCGTCGTCCTCGGGCGAGGCGACGTCGTCCGGCGGGGAGCCGAAGCGCCGGTTCACTTCTTCCAGCAGTTCCTCGATACGGGTGGCGAGCGCCTCGACCTGCGCCTTCTCCAGCACGACGCTGGTGATGCGCCCCTCTCCCACCGCTTGGAGGAAGAAGGTGCGGTCTCCCGGCTGGCCCACGGTTCCTGCGACGAACCGCTCCGGCGGGTTGAACTGAAAGACGGGCATGGAAAGAACCTTAAGGGATAGCGCGGGCCCCGCGCCAAACCCCCCGGATCCGCTGGTGGAGCGTCAGGGCCGGGCGGGGCGGCCCGGCGCCGGGTCCGGACGGGGTCCCGGCGCCCACGCCCGCCCCGGCCCCTCAGGCGGTGCCCGGGGCCGGCGCCCGGCTCCCCGCTCCCCCGCCCACGGCCGCTTCCCCGCCCGCCTCCGCCGGGGTGGGCAGGCCGGCGGCCAGGCCCTCGCCCGTGTCGTTGAGCTTGTTGAGGAACGGGCGGGTGCGCGCGTAGGTGATGGAGGTGACCGAGCAGGGGTCCACGCGCAGGCGCTGGAAGAGGTCCAGGTGCATGCCGAGTGCGTCGGCGACGATCGCCTTGATGATGTCGCCGTGGCTGCACACCACGTACACGGGCGGCGCGGCCGGTGCGTCCCCGTCCCCGGCGGGGGACGGTACCGCCGCCCCCGCCGGGGGCAGCAGCAGGCGGGTGTTCCAGTCGCGGACGGCCCCGACGGCGCGGGCCGAGGCGGCGGCGAGCGACTCGCCGCCGGGGAAGCGGGCGGCGCTGGGGTGGTCCTGCACGACGCGCCACAGGGGTTCGCCGGACAGCTCGGCCAGCGAGCGCCCGGTCCAGGAGCCGTAGTCGCACTCCAGGAAGCGCTCGTCCTCGGTGACGGGGACGCCGAGCCGTTCGGCGACGGCCCCGGCCGTCTCCCGGCAGCGTTCGAGCGGGCTGGAGACCAGGGCCGCCGGGCGGAGTCCGGCCAGGCGGGCGGCCAGGTCGGCGGCCTGGGCGCGGCCCGTGTCGTTGAGGTGGACCCCCGCGGCCCGCCCGGCCAGGCGGGGCCCTGTGGCGTCGGTCATCCCGTGCCGGACGAGGAGGAGGGTGACCGCCTCGGGCGCGGTCGGGGTCTCGTGGGGTGCTGGTGTCGCCATGGGCACCAGGGTAGGCCCGGTCGGGGCCGCCGGGCCGGAGTCCGGGGGCGCGCCCGCCGATTGGGCG
>NZ_JBSHDN010000141.1:0-17391 GCF_053616335.1 Nocardiopsis sp. NPDC055824 | reverse complement strand
GTCAGGAGCTCACGCCGCTGAGCTCGTTGGGGGTCTCCTCCAGCGTGGTCGAGGCGGTGACCTCACCGGTCCCGAGGTCCACCGCGTGGATCTGGCGCGTGGCCGTGTCGGTGACGTAGGCGGTCTCCCCCCGGACGAACAGGGCCGGGCGGGGCTGCTGCCACTCCAGCGGCTCCTCCCAGGGGTCCATCAGCTCGACGGAGTCGGTGATCTCGCCCTCCTCCTGGTCGATGACGTGCAGCGACCCGTCGGTGCCCAGGACCAGCGCCTCGCCCTGCGGGCCGCGGCCCAGGGAGCGGAAGGTGTAGCTGGAGGGCAGGTCCACCAGGGACAGCGAGGCGTCGGAGGTGTCGACCAGGGCGACGCGCTCGGGGCGCTCCAGCTCGGCGTCCGGGTCGGTCTTGTAGTCGCCCAGGACGATGGGCGAGTCCTCCGAGCCGGCCTGGTTGCCGATGCGCCCGTAGTCGTGCTCGGCCTCGACCTTGGTGAACTCGCCGTCCTGGTACATCAGGGCGCCGTCCTCGCAGCCGATGACCACGGTCTCGCCCCCGGCGGTGGTCTCCCCGTGGACGCCGGGGCAGTCCTCGCTGCGGGCGATCTCCTCCCGGTCGGCGTCCAGGACGACGGCGCCCACGCGCTCCTCCTCGTCGCCGAGGGTCACGAGGAGTTCGCCGTCCTCCAGTTCCACGGCCACCCCGTGGTGGGCCTCCTCGGTGGTGTACACGTCCAGGTCCTCGGGCGTGCCGTCGCCCAGGGCGTCGGTGTCGAAGGACGTCACCTCGCCGCTGCCGTCGGCGAACAGCACCGTGCGCCCGCCGTGGCGGACCACGTGTCCGGGGGTGTCGGCGGGGAACACGGTGTCGGTCAGCTCGCCCGCGGCGGCGTCCAGGACCTGGAACCCGTCGGAGGTCGACACGAACAGGTGGCGGTCGTCGCCGGCGGGGTTGAGCCGGTTGAAGCCCTCCAGCTCGATGTTCCCGGCGACCTCCAGGGTGGTGCCGTCCAGGACGAGGACGCCGCCGTCGTAGGTGACCGCGATCGGCTCGGCGACGGAAGCGGCGGCGGTGTCGGCGGCCGGGGCCTCCTCCTCGGGGGCGCTGTCGGCCCCGGTGGAGCAGGCGGTCAGCAGCAGTCCCGCCGACAGGACGGCGGGCAGGGCCGCCCTGGTCGCGGTGTGCGGTGTTCTCATGGTGTCTCGGTCCTCGTGTCAGGGGTCGTGTTCTCGTGCGCGGCACGCGCCGGGCGGCGGCGCCGGTGTCCGGGGGGTCCGGCCGGCCCCTTGGGGCGGCCGGGCGCGGCCGCCCTCCCCGGGGAGGGCGGAGGGGGTCGCGCCCGGCCGCGCGGGGGCGGGGCGGGGTCTAGGGTGCGGCCAGGCCCGCGGTGATCGCGGTGGTGTTGGCGCGCATCATGTCCAGGTAGGTGGCCGCGTCCCCGTCCTCGGCCGTCAGCGACTCGGAGAAGAGGGGGATGACGTCGATCTCCACCCCGGCCTCCTCCGCCATCACGGTGGCCAGGCGGTCGGGCTGGGAGGAGTCGGCGAAGACCGCGCGGACCCCGGCCTCCTCCACGGTCTCCGCGAGCGAGCTCAGGTCCGAGGCGCTGGGCGAGGCCAGTGTCGTGCCGCTGGGGATCACCGCGCCCACGACCTCGAACCCGTAGCGGTCGGCGAGGTAGCCGAAGACGTGGTGGTTGGTGACGAGCTTGCGGTCCCCGGGCGGGATGGCGTCGAACTCCCCGCCCATCCAGCCGTGGAGGGCGGTCAGTTCGGCCTCGTAGGCGGCGGCGTTGGCCCGCACGGCGTCGGCGTCGACGCCGTCCACCTCCGCGACCACGTTCTCGGTGATGAGGCCGACGGCGGTGGCCACCCGCTGCGGGTCGGTCCAGAAGTGCGGGTCGGGCTCGCCCTCGCTCTCGTCGGAGGTGTAGGCGAGGGGGTCGACGTGCTCGCCGACCGCGAGGGTGGGCACGCCCGCCTCCTCGGCGGACTCCACGTTGCGCAGTACCCCCTCCTCCAGGCCGAGGCCGTTGTGGACGAGCAGGGAGGCCTCCTCGATGGTCGCGGCCTCCTGGGCGGAGACGCCGAAGGAGTGGGGGTCGGCGTCCGGTTTCATCAGCACGGTCACCTCCGCCTCGTCGCCGACCACCGCGCGGGTGATGTCGCCGAGGATGTTGGTGGTGACGACCACGCCGCCGCCGGTCTCCCCGCCCGGGGTGCAGGCGGTGAGGCCGAGCGGTACGGCCAGGGCGAGCGCCAGGGCGGCGCCGGTGCGGCGCGGGTTCGCGGTTCGGGGGTCGGTCATCGGTTCACCGTCCGGTCTCGACCATGTACTGCGGCGCGACCCCGGTCTCGAAGGTGCGCGCCACGCGCAGGTCGTCGTTGTAGTCGATCTCGTGGACCAGGCCGCCCCGCACGTCGTTGACGTAGGCCCGGGAGGTGTCCACCCGGATGGAGGGCGGGTGCTCGGTGTCGACCTCGTCCAGGAGCTCGGTCCGGGCCCGCTCCTCTCCCGTTCCGGGGTCGAAGGAGCGCAGGACCCCGTCCTCGGTGAGCGCCAGGACGGAGGCGCCCTCGCCGACGGCCGCGACGGAGACCACGCCGGGCAGCTCCCAGTGGTCCCACCGCTGTTCGGCGAGGTCGAGGGCGAGGACCGTGTCCGGGGCGGGCACCGCGGCCAGGGCTCCGGCGCCCGGCCGGTGGTGGAACTCCTCGGCCCGTGCGCCGTCGGGCAGGCCGTCGGGGTACGGGAGCGTCTCGCCGGCGAACTCCCCGTCGTCCTCGGTGACCAGGAGGGCGCCCTCCTCGCACCCGATGACCAGGCCGCGCCGGGTCGTGGCCTGGCCCCGGGGGTCGGTGCACTCCTCGTCCAGGGTCAGGACCGGTTCGCCGGACCGGTCGTCGACGTGGACCCCGTCCGCACCCGCGGTGACGACCGCCCCGCCGTGGGGGGCGACGACGGCCGGGGCGTCCCCGGTGGTGGCGATGTCGACCGGTTCGACCGCCCCGTCCTCCAGGGAGGGGCGGTCCAGCAGGGACACCCCGCCGCCGCCGTCGGTCAGCGCGGTGAGGGCGGTGTCGGTCGCCGCGTTGGCGGCGGCGATCCCCTCGGCGGTTCCGGCCGGGCGGATGTCGGCCCGGTAGTAGTGCATGTGGTCCCCGTGGTCCACGGTCCAGGTGCCGCTGTCGATCACGGTTGTCATCCGCTCATCGGATGAAAAGAGGTACGCGAACCTTCCGTCGCCGGCGATCCCGTCGACCGGCCCGACCGGGTCCAGGAGCGTGGTCTCCCCGGTGATGAGGTCGAGGACCTGGACGGCCCCCTCGGCGTCGGCGACGACCAGGCGGGACTGGGGCTCGGCGGCCTCCTCGGCCCCCTCGACGTAACCGTGGGGCGTGGCCTCCCCGTCCTCGGGCTCCTGCGGGTCCGGGGCGGAGGCGCATCCGGTGAGCAGTGCCGCGGCGAGCATCCAGGCGGACACCCCGGGGGCCGCGGTCCTGCGGTGGGGGCGGTTCATGACACGTTCGACCTTTCGTGGGCGTGGATCGGTGCGGGGGGCGCGTCGGCGGCCCGGGTCCGGCGCAGCGCCCCGAGCAGGGGGCGGACGCGGGAGGAGGCGACCGAGACGAAGAAGAGGGCGACGGCGGTGGCCGAGATGCTGGCCCCGGCGGCCGTCCCCCAGTGCCAGGAGACGAGCAGGCCCACGAAGGTCGAGGCGGAGCCCAGCAGGGCGGCGCCGACCATGATCGCCGGGATGCTCCGGGCCCAGATCGCGGCGGCGGCCGGAGGGGCGATGAGCAGGCCGAAGACCAGCAGGGTGCCGACCACGTGGAACGAGGCCACCACCGCCAGGGTGACGAGGCCGAGCATGGCGGCGTGGGCGGCCCGGGGCGCCAGCCCCAGCGTCGTCGCCTTGCGCGGGTCGAAGGCCAGGGCCACGAAGGAGCGGTGGCCCCCGACGGCGATCACCAGGGCCGCCAGCAGCGCCAGCGCGAGGAGGAGCAGGTCCCGCTCCCGTACGGCGAGCACGTCGCCGAAGAGGAAGCCGGTCAGGTCCACGGCGAAGGAGCCGGAGTGGGAGACGATGATGACGCCCGCGGAGAGCATGCCCACGAAGAGCAGGCCGATGCTCGTGTCCTGGGAGAGCCGGGGCGACCGGTTCAGGGCGGTGACCCCCAGCGCCATGGCGACGGCGGCCAGGGCCGCGCCGACGAAGAGGCTCCCGCCCAGGAGCGAGGCCACCGCGACGCCGGGCAGCATCCCGTGCGACATCGCGTCGCCGAGGAAGGCCATGCCGCGGAGCACGACCCAGGTTCCCGCCAGGGCGCAGATGAGCGAGACGAGGACGCCTCCCCACAGGGCGCGTTGGACGAACACGACCTCGAACGGGTCGAACAGGGCTTCCATGTCGGGCACTCTATAATGAAAACCGTTTTCAATACCAAATCGGGAGTGGTCATGACATCGGTCGATGCGGCGGCAACAGCCGCAGTGGCGCTGGAGGACGTGTACGCGGGCTACGGTGGACGGGCGGTCCTGCACGGCGTCACCGCCACGGTCCACGCGGGCACTGTCACGGCCCTGGTCGGCGCCAACGGCTCGGGGAAGTCGACCCTCCTGGCGGTGATGGCCTCGACCCTGGCCCCGACGGCGGGAAGGGTCCGCCGGGGCGCCGCCCGGCGTCCCGCCCTCGTCGTCCAGCGCAGCGCCGTCTCCGACGCGCTGCCCGTCACGGTGCGCGAGACCGTCGAGATGGGCCGTTGGGCCGAGCGCGGGCCCTGGCGGCGCCTGACCCGCGGGGACCGGGCCGTGGTCGAGGCCTGCATGGACCGGCTGGCCGTCGCAGACCTGGCCCGGCGCGTCCTGGGGGACCTGTCCGGAGGACAGCGCCAACGGGTCCTGCTGGCCCAGGGACTGGCGCAGGGGGCGGACCTGCTCCTGCTGGACGAGCCCGCCACCGGGCTGGACGCCGACTCCCGCGAGCGCATCACGGCGGTGCTGGCCGAGGAGAGGGCCCGGGGGGTCGCGGTGGTCCACGCCACGCACTCGGCCCGGGAGGCCGCGCACGCCGACCGCGTCCTGCGCATGGAGGACGGGCGCCTGGCGGAGCTGTCCACCATTGCCGACCAGGCCCTTTTCACCGCGGACGATCTCTGATGGACTGGTCGGGCACGCGTCCCGGCCACACCGGGACGACGGACCGTCCAGAGGGGGAGAGATGACGGCGACGCATCCCGTGCACGAGGACCACGGGCACCGGCACGGCGAGGGGTGCGGCCATGTCGCGGTGCCCCACCAGGGCCATGTGGACTACGTGCACGACGGGCACCTGCACCACGGGCACGACGGCCACTGGGACGAGTGCGCGAACGAGGAGCACACCGTGCACGAGGACCACGGGCACCGGCACGGCGAGGGGTGCGGCCACGTGGCGGTGCCCCACGGGGACCATGTGGACTACGTGCACGACGGGCACCTGCACCGCGAGCACGACGGCCACTGGGACGAGCACGCCCCGGTCTCCTGACCCGGCGTGCGGGCCCGCTCCGGGTCCGCGTCCGCCCGGACGCGAACGCGGCCGGTGTGACGCGAAGGGTCCGGCCCGACCGTCCCGTGCCCGCGGCGGGGGCGGCGGACGCCACCTCCTCCGTGCGGGGACGGCCGGTTCCGCTCCCGCCGCCGGCGGGAGGCCCCGGCCCGGTCCGCGTGCCCGGCCGCCTCAGTCGAGGCGCGCCGCGGCTCCGGCCCCGGAGGCCGCCGGGAGCGGGGCCCCGAGCGCCTTCTCGAAGCACAGGGAGGACGGCGACCCCGCGTACGCCCCGAAGCACGGGATGGGCGTGTAGCCCGACCGGGTGTAGAAGCGCACGGCGTCCGGCTGGCGGTCGCCGGTCTCCAGCCGCAGGTGCGTCCACCCGCGCCCGCGCGCCCAGTCCTCCAGCGCGGCGAGGACCAGGGGCGCCGCGCCGGTGCCGCGCGCCGCGGGGAGGACGTACATCCGCTTGACCTCGCCCACCCCGCCGCCGAGGTCGCGGAGCCCGCCGCACCCCACGGCGGCGCCCGAGCCGTCGCGGGCCACGGTGAAGACCGCGATGTCCTCGGCGGAGGGGGCCGTCCCGGGCTCGGAGTCGGGGGTGCCGTAACGCTCGGCGATCTCCGCCCGCTGCCCCGCGCGCAGGGCGGTGGCGTCGGGATCGTCCCAGTTCACGATGTCGATACGCATGGGCGGTAAAGTACCGCCCGCGTGTTTCCGGGATGTGACACGGCCCGCGCGGCGGGCCGGGGCCGTTCAGGCCCCGTCGGTGAGGGCCTCGCGCATGACCCGGAACTTGGACTCGGTCTCGGCGAGCTCGGCCTCCGGCACCGACCCCTCCACGATCCCGCCCCCCGCGAACAGCCGGGCCCGGGCGCCGTCCACGTGCGCGCAGCGCAGGGCGATGCCCCACTCGGAGTTGCCCGCCCCGTCGACCCAGCCGACCGGGCCGGCGTAGCCGCCGCGGTCCATGCCCTCGGCCCCGGCGATCAGCCGCATGGCGGTGCCGGTGGGCGTGCCCCCCACGGCGGCGGTGGGGTGCAGGGCGGCGACGGCGTCCAGGGCGGAGACCCCGGGGGACAGGCGCGCGTGCGCGCGGGTCGCCAGGTGCTGCACGTTGGCGAGCCGGAGCAGGCTGGGCCGTGCCGGGACCTCCATCTCCTCGGCGAGCGGTGCGAGCGCGGTCCGCAGGGAGTCCACGGCCATGCGGTGCTCGTCGACGTCCTTGGCGGAGGCGAGGAGTTCGTCGGCCAGGCGCCGGTCGTCGCCCGGGTCCTCGCCCCGGGGGCGGGTCCCGGCCAGGACCAGCGAGGTGAGCCGGTCGCCCTCGCGGCGCAGCAGGAGCTCCGGGGTCGCCCCGACCATGCCGTCGACGGAGAAGGTGAAACAGCTCGGGAAGCGCAGGCGCAGGCGTTCGAGGAGGGTGCGGACGTCGATGGGGGAGGCGGCCTCGGCGAAGGCGTCGCGCGCGAGCACGGCCTTGTCGAGCTCCCCCGCGCGGATGCGTTCGACGGTGCCGGCCACGGCGGACATCCAGTCCTCCCCCGACAGCGACCCCTGCGTCCAGGAGACCGGGCCCACGGGGCGCGGTGCGGACGCCGGGGGCGGGAGCTCGCCCGGGCGGTCCCCGGGCTCGTCGCCGACCGTGGTCAGCCAGCTGCGCCCGCCGCGCCGCCCGACCAGCACGCGGGGCACGACCAGGGCGGAGCCGGGGGAGGTGGGCGCGAAGGCGAACGTCCCGAACGCGACCAGGCCGGTCCCCGCCGCACCGACCCCGTCGGAGACCTCGGCGTGCTCCATGAGCCCGTTGAGCCACCGGGCCGCCTCGGAGAAGCGGGTGGTGTCGGTCGGCGCGGTCCCCTCGGGCTCGGTGCCCAGGTCCAGCCGCGCGGCCTCGCCCCAGCCCACGACGCCCTCGTCCCCCGTCAGCCAGGCCAGGGGGGCGCCGTCCGGCAGGAGGCGGACCAGGCCGGCGGTGTGATCGCTCAGGGGAACGGTGCGGACGAACATTTTGGGTGGGCTCAGGGCGACGTTCACGGTCACCGAGTGTAGGACCTCGCCCGGGGCGGTTGTGTCCCGGTCCGTCCGAGGTCGGTGCGGTCTCCGCCCCTCGTGCTTCCCCGGGCGGACGGCCCGGATGGTGCCGATTTGACCCTCCTCGGGGGTGCGGGAGGGGCGAAGCCCCCTGCCCGGCGGTGTTTCGTTGCGCCGCGATAATGTTCCCTCGCCTGCCTTGATGCGACGTTATCCACAAGTTGTCCGAATCGTGTCCAAAAATTGACTTCCTGCTCTAGCCTTGGTCGCGGCGCCACGCCAGGGGGACGGCTGTGCGCCAAGGACCTCAGAGGAGAACCGTTCATGGGATCAGTGGCACGGGCCGGGAGCACGCGGCGCACCGCAGCGCGGTGGGCGGCGTCGGCAGCCGCGACCACCTTCCTGCTGTCGGGCTGCGCCGCCTCCGGCGGCGGGGCGGCCGACGGCGACGCCCCCGGCACGCGAGAGGCCGGGACGGCGGCGGCCCCGCTCCAGTGCGAGGGCGGGGGCGCCGAGCGCCAGATGCGCGGGGCGTGGCTCACCACCGTCCGCAACATCGACTGGCCCTCCGAGCCCGGCCTGTCCGCGCAGGAGCAGAAGGACGAGCTCGACGCCTACCTCGACGACGCCGTCGACATGGGCCTCAACGCCGTCTTCCTGCACGCGCGCCCCACCGCCGACGCGGTCTACGAGTCCGAGCTGGAGCCGTGGGCCCGCTACCTCACCGGCGAGCAGGGCGGCGACCCCGGCTACGACCCGCTGGAGTACGCGGTGGCCGAGGCGCACGAGCGCGGGCTGGAGATGCACGCCTGGTTCAACCCCTACCGCGTGGGCCTCCAGGACCCCGACATCGAGGACATGGCCGAGGACCACCCTGTCAAGGAGAACCCGGACTGGCTGGTCGACTACGGCGACGAGGCGTACGTGGACCCGGGCAACCCGGAGGTCCGGGAGTGGGTCACCGGCGTCATCATGGACGTCGTCGAGCGCTACGACATCGACGGGGTCCACTTCGACGACTTCTTCTACCCCTATCCCAAGGACGGGGAGGAGTTCGACGACGACGCCAGCTGGGAGGAGCACGGCGACGGCTTCGACGACCGGGGCGACTGGCGGCGCGACAACGTCAACCGGCTCATCGCCGACGTCCACGAGGGGATCGAGGCCACCAAGCCCTGGGTGAGCTTCGGGATCTCGCCGTTCGGGATCTGGCGCAACGACAGCACCGACCCCAGCGGCTCGCCCAGCTCCGGCCTCCAGTCCTACGACGCCCAGTACGCGGACACCCGCACCTGGATCCAGGACGGCACCGTCGACTACGTCGCCCCGCAGCTGTACTGGGAGAGGGGCTTCTCCACCGCCGACTACGAGGCCATGACCGACTGGTGGGCCTCGGAGGTCGAGGGCACCGGCGTGGACCTCTACATCGGCCAGGCCGCCTACCGGGTCGGCGAGGAGGGCTGGCGCGGCGACGACGCGCTCAGCACCCAGCTCGACTACTCCGGCGAGCTGCCCGAGGTCGGAGGGGACATCTACTTCTCCATCAAGAACCTGCGCGAGCAGGCCTCCGACGCCTACGCCGAACTCGCCGACGCCCACTACGGCCGGCCGGCGCTCCCGCCGCAGGCGGAGGCCCCGGAGAACCAGGGCCCGCTCGTCGGCGAGGTCGGGGGCGTCCAGGCCCGGACCGACGGCGACCGGGTCGAGGTCGAGTGGGACGCCGCCGACGCCGCCCGCTTCTACGCGGTCTACCGCCTGCCCGCGGGCGCGGACACCGGCTCGGAGGAGGCGCGGTGCGCCGCCCTGGCCCCGGAGAACCTCGTGGGGCTCACCGGGGGGACCGCCCTGGCCGACGACGCACCGCTGGAGGACGGCGCCGGGTACGCGGTCACCGCCCTGGACGACTACCGGGTCGAGGGGCCGGTCGGGGCCCTCGCCGACCCGCGAGGCTGACCCTGCCGGGGCCGCCGGTCCGCCCTCCCGAAGGAGGCCGACCGGCGGCCCTCCCGGCCGGAGCCCGGCCGCCTCCCCCGCAGGCCCCCGCCCAGGGCGTGTAAAACTCCACCGCGCGGTCCGCTCCCACCGCTGCGGGCCCGGCCCCGGACCGTGCCCCCGGCCTCGTCCGCCTCGGTGGGAACACCGACGCCCAGCGGTCGGCCGCCGACGCCCGTGGAGTTCGGGAGGAGACGGCCGAGCACCGCGGCCCCGGAGGCACAGCTCCCCAAGGCCCGGTGCATGCCGGAACCTCCCTCACACCCGGCACGACACCTCCTCCGATCCTGACGCATCTGCCCTCCCCCTCCGGAATCGTCCGTGAAGCAGCGTCAGGTGATGCTGATGGCTCCGGTGAGGAGGGCGAAGAGGATGTAGGCGATGGAGACGGGGATTCCCCAGCGCAGGGCGTGCTTCTGGAAATCACCCAGTTCGACCTTGACCAGGCCGAGAAGGACCCAGAGGGGCGCGGAGGTGGGCCCCATCATGTGGAGGATCTGGCCGATGGCTCCGGCGCGGGCGATCTCGTTGGCATCGATGCCGTATTGGGCAGCCGATTCGGCGAGCACGGGGATGACGCCGAACCAGTAGGCGTCGTTGGACATGAAGAAGCCCAGCGGCAGGGCGAGGACGGCGGTGACGAGGGGGATCAGGTTGCCCATGGACTCGGGGACGACGGCGAGCGCCGTGTCGGCCATGGCTCTGATCATGCCCGCGTCGGTCATGACGCCGGTGAAGACGCCGGCGGCGAGAACGAGGATCATGACCGGAACGGCGTTGGCGGCCTGGCGCTTGATGAGGTCCTGCTGGTCACCGATGGTGCGGACGTTGACGAGCAGGGCGATGACGAAGGCGATCATGAACAGGACCAGCAGTTCAGCGACCCCGAGGATCAGCAGCACCATCAACAGCACGGTCAGACCAGCGTTGAACCACATGCGCCAGTCGGCGCGGACGGTGGCGAGCGCTTCCCCGGAGGCGATCTCCAGCTTGTAGGCGGCCAGTTCCTCCGGGTCGATCTTGCGGCGTTCGCGCAGCCCGAGCCAGTAGGCGACGGCGATGATGGCCAGTGAGGTCAGAGCCATCGGGCCGATCATGTGGACGAAGTACTCGGTGGGGTCCAGGTGGAGGACGCTGATGCCGCGTGTGGCGGCCCCGCCCCAGGGGGTGGTGCCCGAGATGGTGCCCAGCGCCATGGCGGCGATGGTGGCGACGATGAGGGGGTTCATGCCGAGGCGGCGGTAGATCGGCAGGAATGCCGAGCAGATGATCATGTAGCTGGTGGTGCCGTCCCCGTCCAGGGCGACGAGGAGGGCGAGCACGGCGGTGCCCACACAGATGCGCACAGGGTCGCCCTTGGAGGCCCTGATGATGACCCGGCAGACCGGGTCGAAGAGCTTGGCCTCCATCATCAGGCCGAAGTAGAGGACCGCGAACAGCAGCAGGGCCGCAGTGGGCGCGACGGTGTCGAGACCACTGATGATCATCTCGCCGAGCTGGGCGCCCTTGCCCGCGATCACGGCGGCGGCGATGGGGGTGATCATGATGGCGGTGAAGGCGGAGAGGTACTTCCGCATCACGAGCAGCATGAAGCTGCCCAGAGTGGCAAAGCCGAGGACGGCGAGCATCATGGCTCCTTACTGGGGGGCGGGGGTCGGGGGTCGGGGGTCGGGGGTCGGGACCGCCGGACAGGCGGCGGCCGCGGTTCACGTGGTTCGGATGAGCCCGGCGGGGAGCGCGACGGGCGGGCCCCGAGCCGGTCGGGGCGCTCGGCTGCGGCTGCGGCACCAGGCATCGCCGGCGTGGATCTCGTGGGTCGTGGGCGCGGTCGGCGCGTATCGCGTGCCGGCGTCGGGGACGTCGGGCCCGGACGCCGACCGGGGAGTGCCGCATGCGCCCTTGTGCGCCATGAAGCAACTCCGGAGTACCGGTAAACCGGTTAACCGGTCGTCCTGTTTCCGGTAGGTAACTAGACTCGGGCCGACTCGTCAATACTTTGAAGTGAGGAAATTCATGGCCGAGCTCTCGAAGATCATGGTCGCGCCACGGGAACCGCTCGCCGCAGAGGTGTCACGACGGCTGATCGACTACCTCACGTCGGGCCAGGTGGAACCGGGTGAGCGCATCCCCTCGGAGCGACAGCTGGCCGAGATGCTCGGGGTGAACCGGCCGACCGTGCGCGAGGCGATCAAATCGCTCGGCTTCCTGGGGCTGCTGGAGATCAGGCAGAGCAGCGGGACCTACTTCCGCGGCACGGACTCGGACGTGCTCTACCGGCTCTTCGAGCTCGGCCTGGTGCTCGGGGAACGCGGAGCCCGGGACATGCTCCAGGCCCGCACCGAGCTGGAGGTGGTCGTGGCCGGCCTGGCCGCCCGGGCACGCGATGACGCCGGCGTGGAGCTGCTGCGAGCGCGCCTCACGGTGATGCGGGAGTGCCCGGCCGAGGAGTTCCCCGAGGCGGACACCGCCTTTCACGCCACCCTGGCGGAACTCGCCGGGAACACGGTCCTGCGCGACGTGCTCAAGGGGATGCGCGCCATGATCCAACGCGGCTGGGTCCAGCGCACGGGCGCGGTCCGACCCCGCGAAGTGGCCTACGCCGACCACGTTCCGATCTTCGAGGCGGTTGAGCGGGGGGACGCGGAAGCCGCCCGCGCGGCCATGGCCCATCACATGGAGGGCGCCTCCAGGCGCTTGCAGGAGGCACTCGACCAGCGCAGTGGTCTCTGACGGCCGAGCCGGGGGCACTCTCCTCGAATCGGACCCCTGTTCTTAGAACCGGTTGACCGGTTGACCGGTTTTCCCTACAGTGGCCGCACGGCAGAAAGCCGAACGGTCACCCGTGCCTCGGGGACCTGCTCCGCCCTTCGCCCGCCCACCACGCCGAACGGAGCAGGCCCAGGCATGAGACCACCTGGCCCGACTCCTGGAAGAGGAGGAACCCCGGTGATCGAGAGCCGCCCCCTGGTCGCCATGATCCACGCCGTGCCGACCGGAGCCAGCACCGCCAAGAGCGCGTTCGACCGGGAGTTCCCCGAAGCCCGCGTGTGGAACCTGCTGGACGACCGCCTCCTGGGCGATGCCCGCTCCGCCGGCCGCCTCACCGAGGCACTGCGCCGCCGCATGCTCCGCCTGATCGGGCACGCGGTGGACGGAGGAGCCCAAGGATTACTGCTGACCTGCTCCTCCTACGGCGAAGTCGTGGACACCGCCCGCACCCTGTGGCACGTGCCCCTCCTGAAGGCGGACGAGGCGATGTTCAGGGTCGCCCTGGCCGGGGACTGGGACCGGATCGCCGTGGTCGCCTCCACTCCACCCGCCGTCCCGGCCGCGGCCGCGCAGCTCGAAGCCCTTGCCCCCGCGGTCCGATCGGACCGCCCCGTCGAGATCGTGACCGCGCTCAGCGAGGACGCGGGGAGCGCCGACGACCCCCTGGCCGCTGCCCGGCACCTGGCCCGCGCACTCCACTCCGCAGGAGCCGCCGACGTCCAGGCGGTACTGCTGGCCCAGTACTCCCTCGCCCCGGCCGGCCCCGCGCTGGCCGATCTGCTGGGCGTCCCCGTCCTGGACGGCGCCGGGGCGGCCGCCGTCGAGCTGCGCGGTCTGCTCACCGGCCCGACCGAACCGGACCGGCCGACGACGGCAGCGGCCTCATGAGGGGCCTCCTGCCCTGGCCGGTGGCCTACACCGTCTCCTCGGACGACTGCCGTGCCCCGGTCCCGCTGGGCTTCGGCGCGCCGCTCGCCGAGGCCGCCCGAACACTCGCCGGACTCGGCTTCGACGGACTGGAGGTGCAGGTGCGCGACGTGACGGCCGACGACGCGGACCTGCTCACCCACGCCGTTGCCGGTACCGGACTCGCCGTGCTCGCCATCGGAACCGGCCCGGTCGCCTCACAGGACGGCCTGACCCTGGCCGACCCGTCACCGGAGGTGCGCCACCACGCGCTCCGACGGCTGTTCGGCGCGGCCCGTCTGGCCGGGGCGCTCGGCGTGCCGCTCACGCTCGGCCAGACCCGCGGCGTCTTCCTCCCCGGTCTGGAGGACAAGCAGCGCGACTGGGTCGAACGAGCCGTACGGCGACTGGCCGCGGAAGCGACCGCCCACGGCTGCAGACTGCTGCTGGAGCCGCAGTCGCGTCGGAACACCTCCCTGTGGCACACCCCGGAGGAAACCCTGGCGGCCACCCGCAGGCTCGCCCTCCGCGCCGGGCTGGTGCTGGACACCCACCACCTGGAACACGAGGGCCTCGATCCGATCGCCGTCGTAGGCGGGCACGCCGGTTCCGCGGGCTGCCTCCAACTCGCGGCAGCCGCCGCCCGGGGCCCGCTGGAGGTGGGCGACCCCCGGCTCCCGCGGTTGCTGCAGGCACTGGACGGCAGCGGTTTCACCGGCTGGCTGACCCTGGAACACACCCAGGACGGCGGAAGCGAGCAGGCCGCGACCCGTTCCCTGACCGCGTTGTCCGACGCGAGAACCCCCCTGGCACAGCCCCTCGCACCGCGGGCGCACACAACCCACCCCTCCGCCAAGACAACGGAAGAACAGGATCCGCAGATGAGCACCACCTACCGCCTCGGCGTGCTGGAAGGCGACGGCATCGGACCGGAGATCGTCCCCTCCTCCATCGAGGTCGCCACCGCCGCGGCACAGGCCGCCGGAGCCTCGATCGACTGGGTCGCGCTCCCGCTGGGCGCCTCAGCCATCACCACGCACGGCGCCCCGGTGCCGGACGAGACCAAGCGGGCTCTGGAGACGCTCGACGGCTGGGTCCTTGGGCCGCACGACTCCGTCAGCTACCCCGAACCGCACAAGTCCGCCCTGAACCCCTCCGGCACCCTGCGCAAGCACTTCCAGCTCTTCGCCAACATCCGTCCCGCCAAGAGTTTCCCCGGGGCCGAAGCGGTGTGCGACAGTGCCGATCTGGTGATCGTCCGCGAGAACACCGAGGGCTTCTACGCCGACCGCAACACTCACGCCGGCACCGGCGAATTCATGCCCACGCCCGACACCGCGATCTCGATGGGCATCGTCACCCGTCACGCCACGGAGCGCGTCGCCCGCGTCGCCTTCGACCTGGCGCGCTCCCGCCGTAAGAAGCTGACCATCGTCCACAAGGCCAACGTGCTCAAACTGACCACCGGCCTGTTCCGGACTGTATGCCAGGAAGTCGCCCAGGACTACCCCGACGTGGCGGTGGACGACTTCCACATCGACGCCATGACCGTGCACCTGGTGCGCCGCGCCCAGGACTTCGACGTCATCGTCACCGAGAACATGTTCGGTGACATCCTCTCCGACCTGGCCGGCGAGATCTCCGGCTCGCTCGGCACAGCCCCCTCGATCAACTCCTCCGCCGACACGGCCATGGCGCAGGCCTCGCACGGCTCCGCACCCGACATCGCGGGGCACAACACCGCCAATCCGGTCGCCATGATCCTGTCCACGGCGATGCTCTTCGAGTGGCTCGCCGCCCGCCACGACGATCCCGCCCTCGCCACCACGGCGAAGATCATGGAGAAGGGCGTCGCCGACACGATCGCCACGGGCACCTCCACCCGGGACCTGGGCGGATCCGCCTCCACCACCGAGTTCACCGCCGCCGTCACCAAGGCCATCACCTCCGGCATCGGCCAGAACTGACCCCTCCGGTGCTCCGGGGCGGTGCACGACCGCCCCGGAGCACCGGGAGCCGCCACCCGAACGCACGCTCACCCTGGAACAGATCCCGGGGTACGTGGCGAAGACGGAGGTGGAACTCGGGCTCTCCGCCAACCGCACCCGGCGGTGAGGACCGGCGGCGTGCACGGTTCCCGGAAAGGGGCGAGGGCTCAGACGTCGTTCTCGCGCACGAGACGGGTGAGCTTTCGACCGAAGAGCACCACGACGCCCAGACAGACCGCACTCACCAAGGCATAGGGAGCGCGGAGCGCGTCCGCCTGGCTCAGGAACGAGGACAGGGACGACACCAGCACGCCGCCGAGCGCCATGCCCACAGCGCTCATGCCCCAGGTGACGGTGCGCATGAGGGCGTTCACCCGGCCCAGCAGGCGATCCGGCGTGACTCTCTGGCGGACGGAGGTCATCGCGACCCCGTAGCCCAGCACCAGGCCACCCGCGAAGAAGTACGCCCCGGCCACCACCGGCGTGCTCGGAAACAGCGCCACCGTCAGGTACAGAAGCCCGCTTCCGGTGAGGCACACCACCGGCAGCGTTCCGTACGGGAGGGCGGCGCGCAGCCAGGAGACGACCTGTCCCCCGACGATCCCGCCGACGGCGGCGAAGGCCATGAGCAGTCCGAAGCCGGCCGGACCGAGGCCCAAGGCGTCGCGGACGAACAGGACTTGTGTGGAGAGCATGGTCGCGAAAGCGGTGTTCACGAACACCGCGACGACTGCCACCGCGCGCAGGAGCGGCTGATTCCACACGGCCCGCGCACCCTCGGCCAGGTCCGCCCCCACACCACGGAGCCCACGTGGGGCGCCGGTCGCCGCAAAGGGCCCGGAAACGGACCCGACGGCGACCTGCCGCGTGGTGGCCGTGTCGGCCGGAGGCGCGGTGGCGCGTACCCGCAGCAGAGCCAGGACCGATACCAGCAGCGCGCCGACGTTGAACAGGAACGGGACGAACAACCCGAGCGCCAGCACGAGACCGCCCAGCGGACGGCCGCCGAACTCCTGCGCCACGACGGCCCCGGATCGGAGGTGTCCGTTCGCGCGCTCCAGCCTCTCCTTGGCGACCAGGGAGGTCACCGCGGTCTCGGCCGCCGTGTCGTGACAGACCTCGAGCGCGCCGAACGCCGACGCGAACACCGCCAGGAGG
Organism: Nocardiopsis sp. NPDC055824; assembly: GCF_053616335.1. NCBI lineage: Bacteria > Bacillati > Actinomycetota > Actinomycetes > Streptosporangiales > Nocardiopsidaceae > Nocardiopsis > Nocardiopsis sp. NPDC055824. The sequence goes on along the minus strand of NZ_JBSHDN010000141.1, from coordinate 1,018 downwards.
GGGATCGAGACCCATCCGAAGAACACCGCCACGGCGAGAAGGCCCCAGAGCAGCATGCGGAGGGAGTTGGAGGCGACCATCAGCGTGAACCTGGGCGCCCGGTCCACGAGAACTCCGGCGGGAAGCGCCAGAAACAGCCAGGGAAACCGCCCGAACGCAGCCACCAATGCCACCAGAGCGGCATTGTCGGGCGCCAGCGAAGACGCGATCCACGGCATCGCGATCATCGCCACACCGTCGCTGAGATTCGAGGCCAGGGAGGCGGACCACAAGGCCCAGAACCGTCCTCCGAGTGGCATCGTCAATGCTTTGTTCGTGGAGGCGGACATGGGGACGGCACCGATCTTCCGGGCGACCGGCGTTGCGGGTCGATCCCGAGCGGGGGGGGGCACCGGAACGCCGCATCAGGCTAACAGGGCGTGAATGCACGCCGAGCCACACCCGCTTCGCCGGGGCGAGCCGGAGAACCGGCCCTGACCAGCCAGAACGATGGGCATCGAGTTCTCACCCGCCCAACCCTCGCGGCCCGTCCAGAACAGCACACGACCAGGTCATAGGGGTTCAGGACACAAGGATAAAGGACTTCCAGAAGAGATATCCCTTCCCGGCGAGAAGAGGTCGGAGAGGTGGCGCGAGGCCGACCACACAGGCATGAGGCCCGACCGAACAGTGCCCTTCCGGGGGCGTCAACGATGTCACCGTGCCATCACCGGGTTCGACAACTCCACAGACACGGCAAGGCTCACCCACCGCTTCTTCTTCGAGGAGAACGGGGATCGACCCCCCGGCCCGGGAACAGCAGTTCGTCGGCGGCGATCGTCGCACCTGGAAAATCTTCATCCGGTTAAGGCGCCATGGTTTCCGCGCAGCGGGATCCGTCATCCGTGGCAGCGGGGGACGGCCCCGGCTGCGCAGGGACGACGGCACGCCTCGTGGGCGCCGATGGACCACCGCCCGGCCGGATCAGGCCGACGACCCGGTGCCGCCACGGCGGGCAGGGCCCCTGGGGCAAGGGCCC
>NZ_JBSHDN010000140.1:0-17408 GCF_053616335.1 Nocardiopsis sp. NPDC055824 | reverse complement strand
CGCCGCCACGACCGGCGGGCGCACGGTCCGGAAGAGGTCAGACGGCGCCGGAGGGCAGCAGGCCGGTCACCTGGCCGGCGTCGAAGGTCGGCTGCCCCAGCTCGGGCAGGCCCCGCACCCCGACCAGGTCGTTGCCCAGCGCGTCCTCGCGGACCAGGCCGGTCACGGCGTCGGTCGTCTCGGGGGCGGCGAGGGGCAGCACCTCGCCGGGGGCGGGCAGTTCGGGCAGGCCCAGGTCCCCCGCGGACAGCGCGGTCTGCGGCAGGGTGGAGGCCGCCAGGTCGGCGGTGCCCGCCAGGTCGACGGGCAGGGCCTCGGCCGCGCCGCCGGTCGCCTCCGTCCCGGCCATGGGCAGCGCCACGTCGTCGGACAGGACCAGGTCGGCGATCAGGTCGGCCTTGCCGCCGGTCAGGTCGGTGTTCTCACCGCTGAAGGGGCCGGTCGGGGAGTCCGCGGCGGCCATGGGGAGGGTCGCCCCCCGGCCCGGGAGGGGGGCGTCGAGGCCGTGCAGACCGCTCCCGACCTCGTGGACGCCCTGCTCCGCGGTCGCACCGACCTCGGAGACGGCCGCGCCGACCGTCTCCGCCGGCCCCCGGACGGGCAGCGTCGAGGCCCCGTGGCCCTGCGGCAGGGTGCCGCCGCCCAGGCCCAGCCCCTCCAGGACGCCGAGGCCTCCGACCAGGTCGGCCACCGGGTCCGAGCCCTGGCTCAGCGGCAGGGACCCGGTCGCGGCGCCCAGGTCGAGCGGGCCGACGTTCGCGGAGTTCTTCTCGTCCCCCTCCAGGGGCGCCGAGACGTTGTCACCGACGACGTGTCCGACCACGTCCCGGGGGGCGGTCTGCCGGGGGGCGGACTGCTGCTGGACGTCGGGCTGGGCGGAGATCTTCCCGGGCTGGACCTTGACCAGGTCGCCCAGGGGGGTCGAGACGCCCTCGGTCAGCTGTGCGGGCACCCGGCTGCCGAGGTCGCCGAGCTGGAGCCCGTCCGTGACGCCGCCGAGGGTGTCCGCCCCGGCGACTCCGGCCCCGAGGGCGACGAAGCCGGCGGTGCCGGCGGCCACCAGCAGGGTCTTGGCGGTGGTGCGGGCGGTGGTGAACATGTGTGAGTCCTTCCGAGGTGGTGCGCGGTTGTCAGGGGGGACGGCGGGGCGGGTGTCGTGTCCCGCCGTCCGTGGCTCCGCTCCCCCGCGGGGGAGGGGCGCCGTGCGGTTCGAGCTCTCCGGCCGGGGAGCCCGGCGCGCCTGGAGGGCGCGCGGCGCTCTGCCGGTCGTCAGTCGTGGGTCTGGCTGGCCGACGGCTGACGTGAACCCCGCTGTCGGGAAGCGTGGCTCACGTCAACCCCCAGAGAGTTCCGGGTTCGTCGCTCACCGTGATGGCGTGGGAGCGGCCCGGGGCTGGGAAGGGCGTGCCGAGAGGAAGGTCGCCGGACGTGCCGGACGTGGGGCCGCGCCGCTAGTCGGGCGAGAAGGTCGGCTCGTCGGCGGACTCGGCGGGCGCCGAGCGCAGGACGTGCCGGGCGGCCTGGAACAGGCCGGGGGACGGGGCCGGGGCCCCGTGCGCGGTCAGGTAGCCCGCGACGAGTGCGCCGCCGGCTGTGCCCGCCCCACCGGGGACGGAGGGCGCGGCGGCCGTGGCGGAGGCCGACGGGGCGTCGTGCCCGACGGGTGCGGCGGGCGTCCCGTCGGCACGGTCGGCGTCCTGTCCCGTCCCGGGGACCGGGTGGGCGGACGGGGACGGCGGGTGGGCCTCGTACACCGGGGGCACGACGTCGTCCTCGACGGCTTCGGCCGTCCTGCCGGGGGCTCCGCCGTCGGACCCGGCTCCGGGCCGCTGCCCGTCCGCCGGGGGCGTCGGCACGGCCTCCTCCTGGAGGCGCCGCTCCACGGGGACCGTGACCCCGTCGACGGTGTCGCGGACCTGCCGGGCGACGTCGGCTCCCCCGTCCTGCGCCCCGGGGGCGACCGCCGCGGAGGCGTCGGACACCACCTGCGCGGTGCCCTCCCCGAGCGCGGCGACGGTTCCGGCCAGCGGCGCGCGGAGCGCGGTCGGCGCGATCGGGGCGTACTCCCCGGTATGCGCCTCGGCGGTGGTTCCGGCCTGGTAGACCAGGGTGGTGGCCAGGGAGTGCTCGTCCGCCCGCGCCGCGTCGGACGCCGCCGTCCAGGTGGCGACCATGAGGCCGCAGAGGAGGGCGGCGAGCAGCAGCGCGCGCCGGACCGGCGCGGGAAGCACGGCGGTACGGGCGCCGGAGGCGCTCGTGGAGCCGTGGATTCCAGTCACCGGGGTTCCTTCCACCGTGGGACTCGGGGGCCGACGCGCGAGGGCGGGCCGGTGCCGGGAGCGGTGCCGGGGGCGGCACGGTCCGGGCCGTCGTACGCGAGGTCGGCAAGACCTTCGTGCGTCGACTGACCGCGACGTTAGCATGAATTACACGACCGGAGCCCCGAATCCACAGGAATTCCCACCCTCCCGAACAGGCTTCTGAGCAGCCAGATGTGGCAAACCGGGGAAAAACCAACGACAATTCACACATAACGCCCGAGGAAAAGCGCGCATTGCCAACAGAGACCGTCCGACCGGCCCTGCGGAGGTTGACGAACACATGACCGAGAGCCCCCAGAGCCACCCCCTGTCCGCCCGGAGCCTGGACGACCTGCTGACCGAGGTGCACTCCCTGGACTCCCGCCTGTCCGCCCAGGGGCGGGTGCGCTCGCTGCTCCAGGCGGTCCTCTCCATCGGCGGCGACCTGGACCTGGCCACCGTCCTGCGCAGGCTCACCGAGGCCGCGGCGCAGCTCGCCGGGGCCCGGTACGCCGGCCTCGGCGTGGTCGACGAGGAGGGCGGGTTCAGCGAGTTCATCCCGGTCGGCATCAGCAAGGAGCAGGCCGAGCGGATCAACCGGTTCCCGCACGGCCGCGGGGTCCTGGCCGCCCCTCTGCACCGGCGCGCCGCGCTGCGCCTCGCGGACCTGCGGGACCATCCCGAGTTCGGCGGATTCCCCGAGGGGCACCCGCAGATGGCGAGCTTCCTCGGCGTGCCCATCCAGGTGCGGGACGAGGTGTTCGGCAACCTGTACCTCACCGAGAAGGCCAACGGCGGGGAGTTCGACGAGGAGGACGAGGCGATGGTCTCCGCCCTGGCCACGGCTGCCGGGGTCGCCATCGAGAACGCGCGCCTCTACGAGGAGGCGCGGCTGCGCGAGCGGTGGCTGGAGGCCTCCACGGAGATCACCACGCGCCTGCTCTCGGGGGCCGACACCGAGGAGGTCCTCGCCCACCTGGCAGCCCAGGCCCGGGAGATCGGCGGGGCGGACACGGCCGTGGTGATGCTGCCCGACCCGCGCGCCCGCGGCCACCTGTTCGCGGAGATCGCGGACGGCCCCATCGCGCAGGAGATCCTGGGGACGCCCGTCGAGATCCACGACTCCGCGTGCGGGGCGGTCTACGAGACGGGGGAGGCGAGGGCCGTCCCGGACCTGCGCCAGGCGAACTGCCCGATGCTCACCCACCGCGGCTACGGCCCGGGCCTGCTGGTACCGCTGGGGACCCCCGGCCACACGCGCGGGGTGCTGCTGCTGGGCAAGCTGTCCGACCGGGCCCCGTTCACCGCGACCATACGCCGCATGCTGCACTCGTTCTCGGTCCAGGCCGGGGTCGCCCTCGAACTCGCCGAGGCGCGGCGGGACACCGAGCGCCTGGTGGTGCTGGAGGAGCGCGACCGGATCGCCAAGGACCTGCACGACGTGGTGATCCAGCGCCTGTTCGCGTCGGCGATGACGCTGATGAGCACGATGCGGCTGATCGCCTCCCCCGAGGTGGAGGAGCGGGTGCGGCGCACCGTCGACGAGCTCGACGGCACCATCCGGGAGATCCGTTCGACGATCTTCGCGCTGCAGAACCCGCCGAGCCGCCGCGACACCTCGTTGCGCGGGCGCATCCTGAGACTGGCGGAGAACACCGCCCACAGCCTGGGATGCCACCCGGGGGTGAGCCTGGACGGGCCGATCGACGCGTCCGTGCCGGACGACGTGGGGGAGCACCTGCTGGCGGTGCTCGGCGAGGGGCTGACCAACGTGGCGAGGCACGCGGGAGCCACGGAGGTCCACGTCTCGGTGGCGGTCGAGGAGGACCCGGCCGCCGGCGGGTCCGCCGCGCTCACCCTGACGGTGACCGACAACGGCGTCGGCCTGCCCCCGGAGGGGCGGCGGAGCGGGCTGCGCAACCTGGACCAGAGGGCCCGGGCGCTGGGCGGCGGGTTCACGGCCGAGCGCGGTGAGACCGGTGGGACCGTGCTGGTGTGGAGGGTGCCGGTCCCCGGCGGCGCACTGCCCCCGGAAGAGTTCTGACCCGTCCCGGGGCCCGGGGGCGCCGCCCCGGTCCGGGGCGGCACGGGCCGCCGCGGGGCCGCCCTAGGGCGTGTTCCGCGGACACTCGCCCTGCTGCGCGTCGCCCCGGCACGCCCCTCGCGGCGTTCTCATCTGTCGACAGGACCCCACCCTGACTCCTTCTTCGGCCTTGCGATGAACGCACCGGATGCGCCGCTCGCGACGGACAGCATCCACGGAACACGCCCTAGTAGCGCCGGCCCCTCAGCTCGGCGACGAGGACGGCGGCCTGGGTGCGGCGCTTCAGGTCCAGCTTGGAGAGCAGGGCGGACACGTAGTTCTTGACGGTCTTCTCGGCGAGGTACAGGCGCTCGCCGATCTGCCGGTTGGTCATGCCCTCGCCGATGAGGTCGAGGATCTGCCGCTCCTGCGGGGTGAGCTCGGCCAGGGGGTCCGGCTCCGCCTGGGCCCCGCGCAGCCGTTCGAGCATCGCGCCGGTGCTGCCGGAGTCCAGCAGCGAGCCGCCCGAGGCGACGGTGCGCACGGCCCCGACCAGGTCCGCGCCGTGGATCTGCTTGAGGACGTATCCCGCCGCCCCGGCCATGACCGCGTCGTACAGGGCGTCCTCGTCCGCGAACGAGGTCAGCATCAGACAGGCGATCTCCGGGTGGTCCGACCGGATCTCGCGGCAGACCTGCACGCCCGATCCGCCGGGGAGCCGCACATCGAGGACCGCGACGTCGGGGACGACGACCGGGATGCGGGCCAGCGCCTGCTCGGCGGTTCCGGCCTCGCCGACGACGGACATGTCCTCCTCGGTCTCCAGGAGGGCGGCGACGCCGCGGCGGACCACCTCGTGGTCGTCCACCAGGAACACCCTGATCCGCTTCCGAGCACCCTCGGTTCCACCGCCCGTCATCGACCCATCCCCATCCCTGCGCCACCGTTCGTCGGACACCGCTCCGAGGAAGACGGTAATACCTGAGGGGACCCTCGCGCGGGCCCTTAGGCACTGAACTCCCCGGGCAAAGGTCCCGGAAAGGGATATTTCATCCTGCTCGTGGAGCAAAGCACCTGTTCAAGGCCGGTGCGCCTGCGGCCGCGGAGATTCGGCGACATGTTGGCCGCCGCGTCCCCGCGGCCCGCTCCCGGGACCGTTCCGGGCGCGCGCTCACGGCCTCCGGCCGGCCCAGGGCCGGGCGAGCTCGAACGCGCGGCAGGCGGCCAGCACGCGGGCGTCGGCGTGGCGGGGTCCGACCACCTGGAGCCCCACCGGCAGCCCTGCCCCCGTGAACCCGCACGGCACGCTCGCGGCGGGCTGCTGCGTCATGTTGAACGGGTAGCTGAACCCCGCCCAGGACGTCCACCGCTCCCCCGCCAGGTGCGGCGGCGACTCCAGGCCGGCCTCGAACGCCGCGATCGGCGTGGCCGGCGTGATCAGGAGGTCGTAGGAGGTGTGGAAGCGCCCCATCCGCGCGCCCATCTCCATGCGCAGCGCCATCGCGGTGAGGTAGTCCTGCGCCGAGTAGGTCAGGCCCTCCTCGATGATGCCGCGCAGCCCCGGGTCGAGGAGGTCGCGCTGCCGTTCGGTGAGCTTCTCCGTGGCCTTCGCGGCCCCCGAGTACCAGAGCACGTGGAACTCGTCCAGGGACCCGGGGAGGCCGGGGTCGGCCTCCTCCACCCGGGCGCCCAGCGACTCGAACACCGCGGCGGCGCCGGCGACCGCCCGCGCCACCTCGGGGTCCACGTCCAGTCCGCCCAGGGTGGGGCTGTACGCGATCCTCATGCCCCGCACCAGCTCCCCGGGGTCGGTGCTGCGGCGCACGTCGCCCAGGCCGGGCTCCGGGGTCGGCATCGCCATCCAGTCGCGCGCGTCGAAGCCGGACACGACCTCCAGCATCAGCGCCGTGTCGCCCACCGTGCGGGCCATCGGGCCCGTGTGGGCGAGCGACCCGAACGGGCTGGCCGGGTAGTGGGGGACCAGCCCCCAGGTGGGCTTGATGCCGCAGATCCCGCTGAAGCTCGCCGGGATGCGGATCGAACCGCCCCCGTCCGTGCCGGTGGCCAGCGGCCCCATCCCCGCCGCGACGGCGGCGGCGGAACCGCCGCTGGAGCCGCCCGGGGTGGTGGACAGGTCCCACGGGTTGCGGGTGACCCCGGCGAGGGGGCTGTCGGTGACGCCCTTCCAGGCGAGTTCGGGGGTGGTCGTCTTGCCGACGAACACGGCCCCGTTCTCACGCAGGCGCGCGACCACCGGGGAGTCCTCCTCCCACGGCCCGTCCTGGGGACTGGTGACCGACCCCTTGAGCGTGGGCCAGCCCCGGGTGAGGTGGATGTCCTTGACCGACGTGGGCACGCCGTCCAGCGCCCCGTCCGGCCGTCCGCGGCGCCACCGCTCCGCGGACGCGGCGGCGGCCTCGCGCGCCTCCTCCGGCCTGACGAGGCAGAACGCGTTGAGGGCCGGGTTGTCCCGCTCGATGCGCTCCAGGACGGCGTCGACGGCCTCCACCGGGGAGAGCTCTCCGGCGGCGTAGGCCGCGAGGAGCTGTTCGGCGGACAGGTCGGCCGGGGACGGGGAGCCGCCGCGCGCGGCGGCCGGCCCGGGGGCGTGCGAGGCCCCTCCCCCCGGAGCCCCGGATTCCGCTCCAGCGTCGTCGGTCTCGGCCCGGTCGGAACGGATCGTCACTTCAGCCTCCCAAGTCACACCACATGCGGGTCAGCCGGGCACGTAGCCACGGCTCTTGTCGACGACGTTGAGCAGCTCTCGTCCGTCGAGGTAGCGGTCGAGGTTGTCGAGGAACAGGTCCATGAGGTCGTCGCGCCAGCCGACGACGTCACCGGACATGTGCGGCGAGACGACCGAGCCGGGCAGTCCCCAGAGCGGGGAGACCGCCTTGAGCGGTTCGCGCCGGAACACGTCCAGCGCGGCTCCGGCGATGACCCCGGCGTCGAGGGCCGCGGCGAGGTCGGACTCCACCACGATGGGGCCGCGCGCCACGTTGAGCAGTCGGGCCGAGGGCTTCATCAGCTCCAGGAAGCGCCGGTCGACCAGGTCCCGGGTGGCGTCGGTGAGCGGCGCCGCGATCACCACGTAGTCGGCGCGGGGCAGCTCGCCCAGGAGGGTGGGGCCGCCGTCCGCGCCGCTCTCGGCCAGGCTGGACTCGACGACGGCGCCGAAGTCGGGATCGCCCTCGCGGGCGCGGCTGCCGGAGGCGCGCACCTCCATGCCGACCGCCGAGAGCTTGCGGGCGATGCGGCGGCCGATCGGGCCGGTGCCGACCACGAGGGCGCGGCTGCCCGACACGCGCTCGGTCTCGCGGTGCTCCCAGCGGTGCTCGCGCTGGAGGTCCCAGGTCCGGTGGAAGTCCTTGGCGAAGGCGATCACCTGGCCGAGCACGTACTCGGCGATGTGCTCGTCGAAGATCCCGCGCGAGTTCGTGACCACGACGCCGCTGTCGACCAGGCCGGGGAACATCAGGTTGTCCACGCCGGTGGTCGCGGCGTGGACCCACTCCAGGGAGTCGGCCCCGGCCCAGGCGGAGGCGAGTGCCTCCGTGAACAGGTCCCACACGAGCAGCGCCCGCGTTCCGGGCAGCTTGGCCGGGAGCTCCTCGGCGGTGGCGTAGTCGACCCCCTCCAGGCGCGGGTCGCCGTCCACCCGTGCGTGTCCGGGCGGCAGGACGCCCCCGTGCAGGACGAGGAGCCTCGGTCGGTGGGGCGCGGAAGGGACGGAACTGTTCACGGGCGTGCGCTCTCCGGTCGGCGGCGATGGTTCAGAGAGGTCTTCTGCGGTGGGGAGGATCGCCCTGCACGGGAAACGCTAGGGAGCTGACATAGGATTGTCAACAATCCACAAAGCGGTCGTTCCCACCGGATACCGGCCTCTCTCACATCACATCCGACCAGGCATGCCCCATCCGCACCAGTCGGGTCTATTGCCGCGCCGGTCTTGTTGATCGTAAGATTGTCGACAATCAACAGTCCTGTTGTCCGGAGTGTTCCAGCCGGTCCCCGGCCGAAGGTCCGGGCAGACGCCGAAGGGACTCACCCATTGCCCAGGTACATGACCGTCACCCTGCCCGCCCGCGGGGTCTCCTGCGTGGCCGAGCTCCTCGACGAGGACGCGCCGCGCACCTGCGAGGCCGTGTGGAACGCCCTCCCCCAGGGAGACGCCGTCCAGCACGCCAAGTACGCGCGCAACGAGGTCTACACGATGGTGCCGAGGTTCGCCGAGGTCGAGCCCGGCCAGGAGAACCCCACCGTCACCCCGATCCCCGGCGACATCGTCTACTTCTCCTTCGACGGCGGCATGCTCGACCGCGCGTTCAAGGAGGACAAGGGGATCGGCGACCTGCCCGGCGTCATCGACCTCGCCCTGTTCTACGGCCGCAACAACCTCCTGCTCAACGGCGACGTCGGCTGGGTGCCCGGCAACGTGTTCGCCACCGTCGTCGAGAACCTGCCCGCCATGGCCGAGGCCTGCAACGACGTCTGGCGCTCCGGAAGCGTCGGCGAACGGCTCCTGTACGAACGACTGGAGCGCTGAGCGCCCCGCGGGGCCGCACGGCCCCCCGTCCCGGCGCGACCCGCGCATCCGAGAAGACACGACAACACATCCCGGGAGGTGAGTGACCGATGCGTACCGAGGGGAACCACACGAGCGGCACCGGCGCGGAGCACGGCGTCGTCGAACTGGCCGCGACCACGCGGACGCCATGGCAGTCGGGGGTCGGCGTCATCGCGCCCTACGACTTCGCGCTCGACCGCGAACTGTGGCGCTGGACGCCGGACGACGTCTCACTGCACGTCACACGGCTGCCGTACGTCCACGTGCCCGTGACGGTCGACCAGGCCGCGGCCCTGTCCCGCGAGGAAAACGTCGACCCGGCCGTCAGGGCCCTGCTCGCCCCCGAACCGCTGGCCATCGGCTACGCCTGCGCCTCCGGGAGCTTCGTGCACGGGGCCGAGGGGCAGCGGCGCCTCCACCGGACCATGGTGGACGCCGGGGCGCCCGCCGCCGTCACCACCTCCGGGGCCCTCATCCAGGCCCTCGACGCGCTCGGGGCCGACCGGATCGCCGTCGTCACGCCCTACGTGGACAGCGTGACCGACCGGCTCCTGGCCTACCTCGCCGAGCACTCGGTCGGGGTGACCTCCAGCATCGGCCTCGGCCTGCTCAGCCACATCTGGAGGGTCACCTACGAGGAGGTGTCCCAGGCGGTGCACGCGGTGGACCGCCCCGACGCCCAGGCGGTCTTCATCAGCTGCACCAACGTGCTCACCTACGACATCATCGCGCCGCTCGAACGCGAGCTCGGCAAACCGGTGATCGCCGCCAACCAGGTGACCATGTGGGCGGTGATGAAGGCCGCGAACCGGCAGGCCGTGGCCCGGGGACAGAGCCTGATCGACGTGGCCGCGCCGAGCGCGGCATGACACGCCCGGGCCGACCGCACAGGAAGGAGAGCCCATGACACGCGTCGGATTCCTCTATCCCGGATTCAGCGCCGAGGACGACTACAAGGCCTTCGAGGAGCTGCTCGGAGGGGACGTCGAGCTGCCGCTGGTGCACACCCTCATGCGTGAGGACGCGCACCGCGTGGACGCCCTGCTCGACGTCGGCGGCGAGGACGTGCTCGCCGAGGGCGCCCGCGAACTGGCCGCGATGGAGGTGGACTCCGCGGTGTGGGCGTGCACGAGCGGGAGCTTCGTCTTCGGCTGGGAGGGCGCCGGGAAGCAGGTCGAGGGGGTGCGCCGGGCCGCCGGGGTGCCGTCCTCGAGCACGTCCTTCGCGTTCGTGCACGCCCTGAGCCAGCTGCGGATCTCCAGGGTGGCGATCGCCGCCACCTACCCCGACGACGTCGCCCAGCGGTTCGTGGAGTTCCTCACGGAGGCCGGGGTGACGGTGCTCTCCCTGGCCAGCCACGGCATCGCGACCGCCGCGGAGGTCGGCCGGCTGGGCCCGGACGACGCCGTGGACTTCGTCATCTCCAACGACCACACGCGGGCCGACGCCGTCCTGGTGCCGGACACCGCCCTGCACAGCGCCCACCTCATCGAGCCCATGGAGGCGCTGCTCGGCAAGACCGTGCTCACCGCCAACCAGGTGAGCGTGTGGGAGGGGCTCCGGCTCGCCGGGGCGGACACCGTGCGGCCGAGCGGGCCCGGAACCCTGTTCCGGGTGGGCGCCGGTGCGGTCAGGAGCGCCCTGCCGGCCCGTTAGCCTCGACCTCGTCGCCCGACAACATCCCCTGTGTCCCGTTTCTCGAGAGGAGGGCGGACCATGCCCGCCCCTGGCCGACTCAGCCCCGTCCCACGTCGCTCCACCGCCGAACTGATCGCCGACCAGCTCCGGTCCGCGATCATGTACGGCTCCCTCGCCCCGGGGGACCAGCTCGGCGAGGCGGAGCTGGCCGGGCAGCTGGGCGTGAGCCGCGGCCCCCTGCGCGAGGCGATGCAGCGCCTCGTCCAGGAGGGGCTGCTGCGCAGCGAACGGCACAGGGGCCTGTTCGTGCGGGAGCTCACCCAGGCCGACGTCCGCGACGTCTACGTGGCCAGGCTGGCGGTCGAGAGGACCGCGTGCGAGCTGATCATGCGGGGCAACCGGGGTGAGGCGGTCGCCCGCCTCACCCCGGCCGTGGAACGGCTCGCCCTGGCCGCCGCGGGGGGCGACCGGAACGCGATGAGCGACGCGGACCAGGCGTTCCACCAGACCCTCGTGAGCTGTGCGGGCAACAGCCGCCTGGAGCGCATGTCGCAGACCCTGCTGGTGGAGACCCGCATGTGCCTGACGGTGATGCAGCACGTCTACCCCGAGCCGGGCGAACTCCTGGAGGAGCACCACCGCATCCTCGACGCCATCGCCGACGGCGCCGAGGACCGGCTGCTCGCGCTGATCGAGTCGCACATGGTGGACACGGTCCAGCGCATCCACGACGGTTTCCCGTCGCCGCCGGAGGCCGCGCCGGGGGCCGGGGTCTAGGCCGGGGCCTGCGGGCCCCGGTCCCGGGGCGCGGACCCCCGCGCCCCCGCGTGGGACGCGGGACCCCGCCCGGTCAGATCCCGCCGATGCCCACGTACTTGGTGTCCAGGAACTCGTCGATGCCCACGCGGCCGCCCTCGCGGCCCAGGCCGGAGTGCTTCACCCCGCCGAAGGGCGCCGCCGGGTTGGAGACCACTCCCTGGTTGAGGCCGACCATGCCGGTCTCCAACGCCTCGCTGACCCGCAGCGCCCGGTTGAGGTCCCGGGTGTAGAGGTAGCTGACCAGGCCGAACTCGGTGTCGTTGGCCGCCCGTACCGCCTCCTCCTCGGTCTCGAAGGTGAGCACCGGGGCCACCGGTCCGAAGATCTCCGTCGTGGACAGCTCGCTGGCGAAGGGGACGTTCGCGAGCACGGTCGGCCGGTAGAAGTGCCCGGGGCCGTCGCCGGGGCCGCCGCCGACCAGCACGCTCGCACCGCGTCCGACCGCGTCGTCCACCAGGCGCTGCACCTTGTCGCGGGCCTTGTCGTCGATGAGCGGGCCCACCTCGACGCCCTCGTCCAGCCCCCGCCCCATGCGCAGCGCACCCATGCGGGCGCTGAGGCGCTCCGAGAACTCCTCGGCGATCCCCGACTGCGCGTAGATGCGGTTGGCGGCCGTGCACGCCTCACCGATGTTGCGCATCTTGGCGAGCATCGCCCCGTCGACGGCCGCGTCCAGGTCGGCGTCGTCGAAGACGAGGAAGGGCGCGTTGCCGCCCAGCTCCATGGACGTGCGCAGGACCTGTCCGGCGCTCTGCTCCAGGAGCTTCCTGCCCACAGCGGTCGAACCCGTGAAGGAGAGCTTGCGAATGCGTCCGTCGCCCAGCAGGGGCTCGGTGACCGCTCCGGGGTCCGTGGTGGGCAGGACGCTGAGAACCCCCTCCGGCAGCCCGGCCTCGGTCAGGACGCCCGCGAGGGCGAGGGCCGACAGGGGGGTCTGGTGGGCGGGCTTGAGGACCATCGTGCACCCGGCCGCGATAGCGGGCCCGATCTTGCGCGTGCCCATCGCCATGGGGAAGTTCCACGGGGTGATGAGCATGCAGGGCCCGACGGGCTGCCGCATGATGAGGAAGCGCGCCTTGCCGTCCGGCGACGTGGAGAACCCGCCCTCGATGCGGACGGCCTCCTCCGCGAACCAGCGGAAGAACTCCGCCGCGTAGGCGATCTCCCCCTTGGCCTCGGCCAGCGGCTTGCCCATCTCCAGGGTCATCAGGACGGCGAGGTCCTCCTGGCGCTCCATGAGGAGCCCGTACGCCCGGTACAGGATCTCGCTGCGCTCCCTGGGAGCCGTCCGCGCCCAGGAGGGCTGGGCCCGGTGCGCCGCGTCGAGCGCGGCGAGGGCGTCCTCCTTCCCGGCGTCCGCGACCGCGCAGAGCACCTCGCGGGTCGAGGGGTCCTCCACCTCGAAGGTGGCCCCGGAGTCCGCGTCGCGCCACTCCCCTCCGACGAAGAGCCTCTTGTCCACCTGCGCGACGACCCGTGCTTCCTGGTCCGACATGTTCACTACTCCCCGGTCGACGGGCCCACCCGTTTCGGTCGGCCTGTGGTCAGAACTGCCCGACGTGCGCCCACTGGACACCGCCACTGCACGGATGTTTCCATAGCAGTGTCGATTGTCAACAATCCTACGGAACCCGAACCACGGAATCGAGGCCACGCATGGCGGAGCTCTCCCCGGTCCTCAAGCAGGCGACACCCGTAGTCGCGGCGCGAGGAGAGGGTGTCTACATCTACGACGAGGACGACCGCCGCTATCTCGACTTCACCGCGGGCATCGGTGTGACCAGCACCGGGCACTGCCACCCCCGGGTCGTCGCCGCCGCGCAGGAGCAGGTGGCGACCCTCATCCACGGCCAGTACACCACCGTGATGCACCGCCCCCTGCTGCGACTCACCGAGCGCCTCGGCGAGGTCCTGCCCGAGGGCGTCGACCGCCTGTTCTACGTGAACTCCGGCAGCGAGGCCGTGGAGGCCGCGCTCCGGCTGGCCCGCCAGGCGACCGGCCGGCAGAACGCCGTCGTCTTCCAGGGCTCGTTCCACGGCCGCACCATGGGGGCCGCCTCCCTGACCACGTCCGGGGTCAAGATCCGCGCCGGCATCGGCCCGCTGGTGCCCGGCGTGGTCGTGTCCCCCTTCCCGTACGCCTACCGGCTGGGCCTGTCCGAGTCCGACGCGGTCGCCCACGCCCTGCGCGAGCTGGACTACCTGTTCACGACGGTGACCTCCCCGCAGGACACGGCGGCGGTGTTCATCGAGCCCGTGCTCGGCGAGGGCGGCTACGTGCCCGTACCGGACGCGTTCCTGCAGGGGCTGCGTGAGCGCGCCGACAAGCACGGGTTCCTGCTGGTCGCCGACGAGGTGCAGACCGGGTTCGGCCGGACCGGGACGTTCTGGGGCCACGAGCCCTCGGGCATCCGCCCCGACATCGTCATCACCGCAAAGGGGCTGGCCAGCGGGTTCCCGCTGTCGGCCATCGCGGCGCCCGCCCAGATCATGGAGAAGGCGTGGCCCGGCTCCCAGGGCGGCACCTACGGGGGCAACGCGGTGTCCTGCGCGGCCGCCCTCGCCACCCTGGACGTGATCCAGGAGGAGGGCCTGGTGGAGAACTCCGCCCGCATGGGCGAGAGGCTGCGCCAGGGCCTGGAGAAGGTGGCCGGGGCCAACGAGGTGATCGGCGACGTGCGCGGCCGGGGCCTGATGCTCGCCAACGAGTTCACCGCCCCGGACGGCTCGCCCGACGCCGCGACGGCGCTGCGCGCCCAGCAGGCGGCCTCGCGCAACGGGCTCCTGCTGCTCACCTGCGGCCCGGCGGGCAACGTCGTGCGGATGATCCCGCCGCTGATCGTCGACGGCGACCAGGTCGACACGGCCGTCTCCCTGTGGGCGGCCTCCGTCGAGGAGGCCGTCTCCTCCTGACCGGCCGCCCCGGGGCCGGGCGGTACGCCGCCCGGCCCGGGGGCGTCGACGCGGCCCGGGCCCCTCACACCGGGGCGGCCACCGCACCCGCCAGCAGGTGGAGGCCCGCGCCCAGCGGGACGAGCGCGGCGAGCACCGCCAGCGACCGCAGCCGGTCCGCCCGGCCGCCCGGCAGGAGGAGGGGAGCCGCCAACCCGAGCAGCACCTGCGCCCAGACCGTGCCGGGCGCGGACGGGAGGTCCGCCCGGTGGAGGAGCTCGAAGGCGCCCGCGGCCCCCGGTGCGGCGCCGAGCAGGGCCCCCGCGCCCGCCCGCCACCAGCCCGAGCTGCCGCACCACCAGGCCCCGGCGACGCCGAGGAGCGGTCCGTGGACCAGCCCGACCGCTCCCCACACCAGGGGCGCGTGGAGGACCTGGCCGCCGCACAGCAGGATCGCGGCGCCGACGTGGCAGCCGGCCACCGCGCCCGCCTGGGTGAGGCCTCCCGCGAGGGCGCACGTCCACCAGCGGTGCCCGCAGCCGACCGCGCCCACCGCGAAGGCGGCCGCCGCCCACACGGCGCACACCGTCCCGGGGTTCGCGATCCACCCCGGCGCACCGGGCAGCAGGAGCCGGGCGGACATGGTGGCCACACCGAGGATCAGCCCGCCCGTCAGGGAGAGGACGAGAAGCGCCCACACGGGCACGGGCCGGGCGACCGGCACGTGGATTTTCGACCCGGCGAAGGCTTCCATGTACATATGCGTACTATCGGGGCGTGGCACGCTCCCGGTTCCGGGCCGAGGCCCTGAACGTGCGGGCGCCGAGGAGGTCCGGGGCGGACCGACCCACCCGGCGTCGGAGGCCGACCGCTCCCCGGAGCCCCCGAGGCGTGACCGACGGACGCCCCCGGGCCTCGGCGGCGTCCCGGGCGCCCCTCCTCCGCGCCTCCTCTCGCCGAAAAGCAAAAGCCACAGAAATGGCGCTCTCCACGGCGGGCGAAACTCGAAGCCCCTTCGCCACCCGCCCCCACCAGGTAATACTCCCCGGTCACGCATCCGTCGGAAAACGTTCATCCGGGAAACCGAAAGCCGTGCGACCGCCCTATGACATGGGCCACATGGCGACGTCATCACCAGTGACAACACGGAAACCCTCCGAAAGGGTCGCCGTACCGGGTTGACGCGGCGGATTCACGATCGACAGATTGGGCCCGTCTCCACAGCCCCTCCGGTGAGGCCTCCCCCATGACCGATCGACGACTGCTCCTCGGCGGGGCCCACGGCTTCGCCTCCTACATCCAGGACCACGCGCCGGTGTCCCTCGACGTGACGCCGACCCCGTTCTGACCGCCCGTCCCGGGCCGCCCCCGGTCCGGTCCCTCCACACGAATCCGAGGAGTCCCCCCGTGCCCGTCCCCCTCCGCTTCGGCGGCATCGCCCTGGCCTGCGCCGTCACACTCCCCCTCGCGGCCTGCGCGACGGGCTCCCCCGTCCAGGTGGAGACCGTCTCCGACCGGACGTCCACGACGTCCGCCCCGTGCGGCCTGTTCTTCGACGACTTCGACTACGGCGACCACACCGACCCGGCCCTGCGCGCACAGGGCTGGAACGTGCGCAGCTGGGACGGCGGCCCCGGCGTGCCCGGCGCCTCCTGGGACGCCGACAACGTCTCCTTCGCCCAGGAGGGCGGCAACTCCGTCCTGCGCCTGACCTCGACCACGGACGGCACCCCCGCGGGCACGAGCCAGGCCGAGCTGACCTTCGGCGAGGAGAAGTTCCACGAGGGCACCTACGCCGCCATGGTCAAGTTCGCCGACGCCCCGGTCTCCGGCCAGGACGGCGACACCGTGCTCCAGACCTTCTACACGATCACCCCGCTGGCCTACGACAACGACCCGGACTACAGCGAGCTCGACTTCGAGTACCTGCCCAACTCGGGATGGGGCGCCCCCGCGGAGGCCATGTACCTGACCTCGTACCACACCTACCAGCGCGATCCCTGGGTGGCGGACAACGTCAGCGACGTGGTGAACCGGTCCTTCGAGGGCTGGCGCGACCTGGTGATCCAGGTGGAGGACGGCGTGGTCCGCTACTACGTGGACACGCACCTGGTGGCCGAGCACAGCGGCAAGTACTACCCGTCGTCGCCGATGTCGATCAACTTCAACCAGTGGTTCATCGACATGACCGGCCACGTCGGCGGCCCGAGCACCTACGTGCAGGACGTCGACTGGGTGTACCACCAGCAGGGCGAGTCCGTGGCCCCCGAGGAGGTCAACCGGCGCGTGGGCGAACAGCGCAACGCCGGCGTCTCCCGCGTCGACGGGGTCGTCCTCGGCGGAGGGTGCTGACCACCGGCGCCCGACCCTTCCGTTCCGGCGGCCCCGACGCGCCTCGCGCCGGGGCCGCCGGCCCCTCGCGGGGCGACCGGGGACACGGACCGGCATGACGGGTCACACACGCACACAACGGTTCGAGGCCCTCCGGCACCGTGATAGAGTCGGAGACGTCGCCAGGGAGGCCAGGCCAACCGGGCGACACACAACTGAACAACCTGCACTCGTAGCTCAATGGATAGAGCATCTGACTACGGATCAGAAGGTTGGGGGTTCGAGTCCTCCCGAGTGCACCACCTTGAGACAGTGGAGAAGAGCGCCCGACCTGCTAACCACAGGCCGGGCGCTCTCTTTTGTGCGCCCACGTCGAAGAGCCCCGTCGGGGACGCGTTGCACATGCAGTGCACATGGCCGGGACTGTCTTCCGCCCGACCTCGGGGCCCTCGCCGTGCGGGGCCGCGCCGGCGGGGCGCGTCCGGCGGGCACGCCCTAGTCGTCGACCTGGCCGTCGGTGAACCGTCCGACCGGTTCCAGGTTCAGGCCGCGCAGGGCCCTGGAGATGTCGGACAGGGCCTTGGCGTTCGCCAGGGAGGCGAAGAACCGGGCACTTTCCAGGTCTCCCCTCTCCTCGGCCGCGACCGCCTTGTCCACGAAGTGGTCGATCCTGGTGTCCGTGAACCCCATCGCTACCCCCGGTGTCCTCGTCGAACGCACAGTCATGCCAGCTTAGGGCGCGGACGGTGTACGTCTCCGGCAACGCGCCCGGCGACATCGCGCCCGGCCGCCGGGCGGTTCCCCGGCCCGGACGCGACGAGGGCCCGGGGGCGGTGAC